>NZ_JBHJTL010000127.1:0-20228 GCF_042264065.1 Streptomyces sp. NPDC056222
GCCCGGCACCTACGCGTGCGGGGCCCGGCGCCGCGTCGTCGTGAGCCGTCGTCGGTGCCCGACAGCAATTCCCGGCGGCCGCCGGGACGGGTTCCGTAGGGTGCCGGGATGGTGACCGTGCGAACCATGACCGCGGACGACGTTCCGGCTGTCTCGGCGATACGAGTGAGCGGCTGGAAGGTCGCGTACGCGGGCATCGTGCCCCGGTCCTTCCTCGACGCCATGACGGTCGAGGCGGATGTCCGGCAGCGTCGACGGTACTTCGAGGACGCGAAGGGCGACCCGGCCAACCTGGTGGCGGTCGACACCGATGGGCGAGTCGTGGGTTGGGCCTGTCTCGGGCGCTCGCCTGACGCCGGAACAGGTCCGGACACGGGTGAGCTCTACGCCCTGTACGTTCAGCCGTCGCTCACCGGCGCCGGTATCGGCCGCACCCTCCTTGAAGCCGCGCACCTCCATGCCGATGCCGTCGGCCTCACGCCGGTGGTGCTGTGGGTCCTTGCCGACAACACCGGGGCACGTCGCTTCTACGAGCGGGCCGGTTACGCCGTCGACGGGGCGGTTCAGGCGGACGACTACGACGGCGTGTCCGTACCCGAAGTCCGTTATCGGCGCGCCCTGCAGGAGCGTGACCGACCGTCAGTGCGCACATAGCGCCTCGATGTGCCACGAAGGGGCCCTTGCCGTTCGCTTGCGCAAGCGGAACGGGTGTGTGCGGGCCGCTTTGTCGACAAGGGAACTGGCGTGGCGGGGCCCGAAGTTCAGCGTTTACGTCACAGTTGCATCCCCGCATGGCGGGCAACTGGTGATCTTTCGGGCATCGCACGCGCAACGTCCTTGACGCGTATGCGGAAACTCGGGAGGGTGGCCGATGGCATGCGTATCTCTGGGGCGCGTGTGAAACGGGGGCAGGCTCGGCATTGCGAGAGAGCCCTCCGTGCCCGAGGCCCCGAGCGCTGCTCCACTGACGAGATTAGCTACTGGGGGTAGCAGCCAGATGACGAAGAAGACGCGGATCCGCGTAGCGCGCATAGCGGCCGGTGCGGTGATCGCCGCCGGCGCGTCGCTCACGGCGGCGGGTGCTGCTTCGGCCGTAGGTGTGTCCTTCGGGGCCGACGTGAACGACGGCACCGTTGAGGTTGCGGTCGGCGTCAACGACACCACCGGCAACACCACCGTCGGTACCACCGAGGGTACGACGGAGGGCACCACCGAGGGCACGACGGAGGGGACCACCGAGGGCACCACGGAGGGCACCACCGAAGGGACCACGGAGGGCACCACCGAGGGCACGACGGAGGGGACCACCGAGGGCACCACGGAGGGCACCACCGAAGGGACCACGGAGGGCACCACCGAAGGCACCACCGAGGGCAACAACGGCAACGGTGGGAACGGCAACGGCGGCAACGGCAACGGTGGGAACGGCAACGGCGGCAACGCCAATGGCGGGAACGGCAACGGCGGCAACGCCAACGGTGGGAACGCCAACGGCGGCAACGCCACCGGCGGGAACAGCAACGGTGGCAACACCGGCGGCTCCACCGCGACCGGTGGCTCCACCGACGGCGGTTCCTCCACCAACGGTGGCGGCAACACCTGCACCGTGGACCTCGACGGCGCCGAGTGCGTCGAGAACAACCCCGGCACCAACAACGCCGGCTCGCAGCCCGTCGAGCAGGGCAAGGCCAAGGAGGAGCTGGCCGAGACCGGCGCCGCCGAGACCTCGTTCCTGATCATCGGTGCGGCGACCATGATCGCCGGTGGCATCGGCTTCCGGATGCTGCCGCGTCTGGTCGGCGGTGCGCGCGCCGCCGTCTGAGCGGAACGCCGAAGCAGTGAGGCCGTGAGGCCGCCAGCATGACGAAGAGGGCCGGGGGAGTACCCCCGGCCCTCTCTCGTGTCCGGCTCGTATGCGGAAGTGCTACGCGGTCTGCAGCGCCGCGAGCAGCGCCACCATCGCCACCAGGGCGATCACCAGTGTCAGCAGCATCGCCGGGGTCAGGCCCGTCGACGGGTCCAGACGCTCCCGGTTCGCGCGGCAGACGGGGCAGCGGCCCTCTGCGACGGGGGCCGCGCAGTTGGCGCACACCAGTCGGTCGTAGGTCATGCGCTCTCCTCCTCCCGCACAGGGGTCCACGCGGGTCCACACCCAGCACAACGCTCGGCGGTACCCGAGCGTTCCTCCTACCACTGTGCCAGCTCCACGGCGTTTCGGCGCGCCCCGTCGGATTACACCCGGATCGCATCGCTTCCGCCCCGAAGGGCGAAAAGGATAAAGCACGCAAGCCGGGACCGCGACTGCGCAGGCCATCGCCGGTCGCGTAAGGTCGCGCACACCTACTCCCGGCCGACCGTGGTGCATCCGTGATCCGATTCGACAACGTCTCCAAGTCCTATCCGAAGCAGAACCGCCCCGCGCTCCGGGATGTGTCCCTGGAGATCGAGAAGGGGGAGTTCGTCTTCCTCGTCGGTTCCTCCGGCTCCGGAAAGTCGACTTTTCTCCGGCTGATCCTGCGCGAGGAGCGCTGCAGCCATGGCCAGGTGCATGTCCTCGGCAAGGACCTCGCCCGGCTGTCCAACTGGAAGGTGCCCCAGATGCGGCGCCAGCTCGGAACCGTCTTCCAGGACTTCCGGCTGCTGCCCAACAAGACCGTCGCCGAGAACGTCGCCTTCGCCCAGGAGGTCATCGGCAAGCCGCGCGGCGAGATCCGCAAGGCCGTGCCCCAGGTCCTCGACCTCGTCGGCCTCGGCGGCAAGGAGGACCGGATGCCCGGCGAGCTCTCCGGTGGTGAGCAGCAGCGCGTCGCCATCGCCCGGGCCTTCGTCAACCGGCCCATGCTGCTGATCGCCGACGAGCCCACGGGCAACCTCGACCCGCAGACCTCCGTCGGCATCATGAAGCTGCTCGACCGCATCAACAGGACAGGGACCACCGTCGTCATGGCGACCCACGACCAGAACATCGTCGACCAGATGCGCAAGCGCGTCATCGAGCTCGAAAAGGGCCGTCTCGTCCGCGACCAGGCGCGCGGCGTCTACGGATACCAGCACTGAGCAGGTAGGGGATAGATCACCATGCGCGCTCAGTTCGTGCTCTCCGAGATCGGCGTCGGTCTCCGGCGCAATCTCACGATGACCTTCGCCGTCATCGTCTCCGTGGCCCTCTCGCTCGCCCTTTTCGGCGGCGCGCTGCTCATGCGCGAGCAGGTCAGCACGATGAAGGACTACTGGTACGACAAGGTCAACGTCTCCATCTTCCTCTGCAACAAGAACGACGCGGCCACCTCTCCCAAGTGCGCCAAGGGTGCGGTGACCTCCCAGCAGAAGGAGCAGATCGAGGCCGATCTGAAGAAGATGGACATCGTCGAGACCGTGCACCACGAGTCGACCGACGAGGCCTACAAGCACTACAAGGAGCAGTACAGCGACACCGCCATCGCCTCGGTCATCACGCCCGACCAGATGCAGGAGTCGTTCCGGGTCAAGCTGGACGACCCGGAGAAGTACAAGGTCGTCGCCACCGCCTTCGCCGGGCGGGACGGCGTGGAGTCCATCCAGGACCAGCGCGGCATCCTGCAGAACCTCTTCGACCTGATGAACGGCATGAACGTCGCCGCCCTCGGCGTCATGGGGCTGATGCTGATCATCGCGCTGATGCTGATCGTCAACACGGTGCGCGTCTCCGCCTTCAGCCGACGGCGTGAGACCGGCATCATGCGGCTGGTCGGCGCCTCCAGCTTCTACATCCAGATGCCGTTCATCATGGAGGCGGCCTTCGCCGGCCTCCTGGGCGGCGCGGTCGCCTGCATCATGCTCCTGGTCGGCCGGTACTTCCTGATCGACCACGGCATCGCGCTGGCCGAGAAGATGCAGCTCGTCAACTTCATCGGCTGGGACGCCGTCTTCTCGGTGCTGCCGCTCGTCCTCGTCATCGGTCTGCTGATGCCGTCCCTGGCCGCCTTCGTGGCGCTGCGCAAGTACCTCAAGGTGTGAGAAGCGCCCCTTGGGCACCCCGGGCGCCGTACGGTCAACCACCGTACGGCGCCTTTCGCTTGTCCTAGAGTGGGCGCCATGCCGGTGGGCCCCGGGTCCCGACCCGACCTCTGTCTCCGGCCCCGCGGAGTCCTCCGTGGGGCCGCTTTGACGTTGGTCTTCGCCGGGGTCCTCGCCACCGCCGCGGCCACCGGAGCCCTGCCCCGGCAGGAGACCGCCGCCGTGAAGCGCGAGCAGTCGGCGCCGCCGCGCGACACCGTCGACCGGGCCGCTCTCGCCCGCGCCGCCGCCGACGCCATGGCCGACGGCAAGTCGGGCAAGAAGGCCGCCGAGGAGTTCGTCAGCCGCAGTGGCGACCGCTGGGGCGCGGTGTACGACCGGGCGGAGTTCGAGGAGTTCGAGCAGGCGCTGGACGGCTCGTACACCGGTGTCGGCATCTCCGCGCGGAAGGCGGCGCCGGGGCGTATCGAGATCTCCCGTGTCCAGCCCGGCGGGCCCGCCGCCAACGCCGGGCTACGGGCCGGCGACCGCCTCGTCGCCGTCGACGGGCGCGACATCGGTGCCCTCTCCGTCTCCGAGGCCGTCGCCCTGCTGCGCGGCGCCGGCGTCCCGGGCTCCGAGGTCGCCCTCCGCGTCGAGCGCGACGGCTCGGCCTGGACCGAGATCCTGCGCCGGGCCCGGCTGGCCACCGAGGACGTCACCGTGCGCCGCCTGGACGACGGCGCGGTGCTGATCAAGGTGGCCGCCTTCACCAAGGGCGCGGGCGAGCGGGTACGGGACGCGGTACGGGACGCCCCCGCAGGCGCCGGAGTCCTCCTGGACCTGCGCGGCAACGCGGGCGGCCTGGTCGCGGAGGCCGCCGTCGCCGCCTCCGCCTTCCTCGACGGCGGTCTGGTCGCCACGTACGACGTCGACGGCGAGCAGCGCGCGCTCTACGCCCAGAGCGGCGGGGACACCGCCCGACCCGTGGTGGCGCTGGTCGACGGCGGCACCATGAGCGCCGCCGAACTCCTCACCGGCGCCCTGCAGGACCGCGGCCGGGCGATCACGGTCGGCGCGCGCACCTTCGGCAAGGGCTCGGTGCAGATGCCGAGCACCCTGCCCGACGGCTCCGTCGCCGAGCTCACCGTCGGCCACTACCGCACCCCCTCGGGGCACGGCGTCGACGGCCGGGGCATCACCCCCGACCTGATCGTCGGCGATGCCACCGGAAAGCGGGCCGAGGAGCGGGCCAGAACAGTATTGAGTGGCCTCGGAGGGGGCTCGTAGTGCGAAAATGGCCGCACTATGGCAAAGGGACTCGTGAACGTGCAGGGCAAGCCTGCCAAGAAGAAGGACCCGGAGAAGGGTCCTGAGCGCAAGATCATCGCGCAGAACAAGAAGGCGCGCCACGACTACCACATCATCGACACCTACGAGTGCGGTGTGGTGCTCATGGGCACCGAGGTGAAGTCGCTCCGGATGGGCCGGGCGTCGCTGGTCGACGGCTTCGTGCAGATCGACGGGCACGAGGCGTGGCTGCACAACATCCATGTGCCCGAGTACATGCAGGGCAGCTGGACCAACCACTCGGCGAAGCGGAAGCGCAAGCTGCTCCTGCACCGCGCCGAGATCGACAAGCTGGAGGCGAAGTCCCAGGAGACGGGTCACACGATCGTGCCCCTCGCCCTGTACTTCCTGAAGGGCCGCGTCAAGGTCGAGATCGCGCTCGCCAAGGGCAAGAAGGAGTACGACAAGCGGCAGACCCTGCGGGAGAAGCAGGACACGCGCGAGACGAACCGCGCGATCGCGGCGGCGAAGCGCCGCCAGCGGGCCGCGGGCGTCTAGGTTCCCCGCGGGCCGCCTCCCCTTAATACGCTGGCAACCGTGCGCGGTCGTCACGTACGATGGGGCCTGCACCTCACAGCGGGTGCGTGCTTTGAAAAATCAACATGGGGATGATCGGTTTCGACAGCGGATGTCGAAGCAGGGGAAGCGTGTCGAGGAAGCGGCAATGATCTCGTAAACCATATGTCGCAACCAATAATCGCCAACTCCAAGAGCGATAACTCCCGCTTCGCCCTCGCTGCCTAATTTTAGGTAACGAGTAGAAGCCTCTGTGAGGAGCGTCAGCCCGGGGATGGTCCCGACCCGGATCCTGGCGTCATTCAGGGATCTAAACCTCTAGCCCCGGTCACGGGGGCCTGAGGGAAATCAAACAGTGACTGAGCCCGTCGGAGACTTGTCCGCGTGATCTCCGGGGCTGAGAAACTCCTAGCGGACTGCACACGGAGAAGCCCTGATTCTGCACCGTTGGACGCGGGTTCGATTCCCGCCATCTCCACTCATCCCATGTGGGCACAGGCCCGGCAGTCGTCACGACGACCGCCGGGCCTCTGTCATTTCCCGGGCCGTCTTCCGGGTCGGCGCCGGCGCCGTCCTCCGCGTCTCCCGGACCTTCGGAGCCGTCGCCTGTACGAGGGCCAGAGCCGCCGCGGCCGCCGGGACCAGGAAGGCGTACACCGTCGACGGGGCGTTCTCGGCCGTCCAGCCGCCGGTGGCCGAGCCGACCGCGATGCCGGCGAGGAGGGCGGTCACGGCGAGGGTCATGCCCTCGTTGAGCCGGCCCTGCGGGGTCAGGCGCTGGACCAGGGCCATGCCCGTGACCATCGTCGGCGCGGTCGCCATGCCGGCCACCAGCAGAGCGGCCGCCAGGGCGAGCAGGGAGCCGGTCGAGGCGCCCAGGAACGGCAGCGTCATCAGGCAGGTCATCGCGACGAGGCAGGTGCGCAGCCGGACCGCGCGGCCCGTACGGCCGTGCACCAGACCGGCCACGCAGGAGCCCGCGGCCTGCAGGGCCAGGATCGGACCGGCGAGCGGGCCGTCCACGTGTGCCAGCGTCACGACCTCCATCGCGCCGAAGACCGCTCCCGTCGCCAGGAAGACGCCGAGCAGAGGTGCCGTGCCGGCGACTCGCAGGAGGGAGCCGGGCGCGGTGGCGGAGCGGGGTGCGACCGGGGGTTCGGTGGAGCGCTGGGCCGCGAAGACCAGGACGCCGGTGAGCAGCAGCACCGCGCCGGTCAGCGTGCCCGCCTCCGGGAACAAGGCCGCGCACAGGAACGCCGCCAGGACCGGGCCCAGCACGAAGCACAGCTCGTCGACGGCCTGCTCGAAGGCGTTGGCCGTGTGCAGCGCCGCAGGGTCGCCCCGGTACAGATGGGCCCAGCGGGCGCGGGACATGCCGCCGGTGTTGGGGCAGGTCGCGGTCGCGGCGTACGCGGCGAAGAGCGTCCAGACCGGCGCCCGGTGGTGCACGCACAGCAGCAGGGCCAGCGAGCCGAGCGCGGCCAGTGCCGTGGCGGGGACGGCGACCCGGGCCTGCCCGTGCCGGTCGACGAGCCGCGCGGTCCAGGGCGCGACCACGGCGGTGGCGGCCATGCCCGTCGCCGTGACGGCGCCGGCGAGCGCGTACGAGCCGTATGCCCCGGCGATCATGATCACCGTGCTGACGCCGAACATGCCCATGGGCAGCCGGGCGATCAGATTGCCGAGGGTGAAGGCGCGGGCGCCGGGGGTGGCGAAGAGCCGCCGGTAGGGGTTGGTGGAGACGGTGGTGCGGGTGCGGGTGCGGGTGCGGGTGCGGCTGTGGGTGGGGGCGTGCGGTTCGCGGTAGCGGGGAGCGAACGCCGGGCCCGCCGGGGTGAGCGTGAGGTCGTGGTGCGGCATGGGCCAAGCCTCCGGGGAGCCCTGGGGCGCGGTCCAACACCTGATCCGTGGCCATTCACGCACCCGTGTTGTTAAATGCCGGGTGGTCACTTCGTACGAGATCGAACCGCGGCTCCTGCGCGCCTTCACCGCCGTCGCCGACGAGCTGCACTTCACCCGTGCCGCCGCCCGCCTCTACGTCGCCCAGCAGGCCCTCAGCCGCGACATCCGGCGGCTGGAACGGGACCTGGGCACGGACCTGTTCGTCCGGACCACCCGTCAGGTGACGCTCACCCCGGACGGTGTGCGACTCCTGCCGTACGCCCGCAGGGTGCTGGCCGCCTGCGACGAACTCGCCGACGCCTTCAGGGCGGCCGCCAGGCCCCTGCTGGTCGACCTCAACAGCACCGGTCTCCCCGCCCAGGGCCGCGTCCTGGAGCGGGCCCGCGAACTCGCCCCGGAGCAGGAGCTCATGGCCCGCTACGAGAACGGGCTGGCCGGGGCGGCCGCCGAGATCCTCGCCGGGCGCCTCGACGTCTCCTTCGGACGGTACGGCGGGCTCGACGCGCCCACGCGCGGGCGGCTCGCCTCGCAGTTCGTCCGGTACGAGCCGATGGCGGTGGTGCTGCCCGACGACCACCGGCTCGCGGGGATGGAGGCGGTGCCGCTGGCCGCGCTGGAGGGCGAGAGCGTCTACGCGGGCGCCGGGAACGACCGCACCCCGGAGTGGACCGACCTGGCCGTCCGGCTCTTCGCGGGGCGCGGCATCGCCGTCGCACCGCCCGCGCCGATGGCGGTGGGGAAGGAGGAGTTCCAGCGGATCATGGCCAAACTCCGCACACCCGTCCTCGCGGTCGTCGACTTCCCGCCGATGCCGGGCCGCGTGCTCCGGCCCCTCGTCGACCCCGTACCGCTCTCCCCGGTGAGTCTGGTGTGGCGCAAGGGGCTGCGTCACCCCGGCCTGGACGCGCTGCGCACCGCCGCGGCCGAGATAGGCCGGCGGGAGGGCTGGCTGGACCGCCCCGCGGACTCCTGGATCCCGGACGGGGAGCCGGGGGTGCCGGGATTCTGAGCCGGGCCGTGGCGGCTGGGGGAGCCCTCTCGCGCACCCGTACCGCCGTACTCACATCACCTGTCCGCGCCGGGTGAGAGCAAGGTTCCGTACCCGTCACTTTCCGCCACCGGCCCGAAACGCGGCTTCCCTAGGGTCTTCTCCAAGAGATCCAGGGCGTCTGGACGCTCGGGACCCGACACCGTGGAGGTACGTGATGGGCGGCCGATGGATCGAACGGTGGGAGCCGGAGGACGAGACCTTCTGGCGTGAACAAGGAGAGCGGATCGCCCGGCGAAATCTGGCCTTTTCCGTGCTCTCCGAGCACATCGGATTCTCCATCTGGAGCCTGTGGTCGGTGATGGTCCTCTTCATGGGACCGCAGTACGGCATCGACCCGGCGGGGAAGTTCTTCCTGATCGCGACGGCGACCTTCGTCGGCGCGCTCATCCGGATCCCGTACACCTTCGCCGTCGCCCGTTTCGGCGGCCGGAACTGGACCATCTTCAGCGCGCTGCTGCTCCTCCTGCCGACGGGCGTCGCCTACGCGGTGATGGAGCCGGGCACCTCGTACAACACCTTCCTCCTGGTGGCGGCGCTGACCGGCGTCGGCGGCGGCAACTTCGCCTCCTCCATGACCAACATCAACGCCTTCTTCCCGCTGCGGAAGAAAGGCTGGGCGCTCGGCCTCAACGCGGGCGGCGGCAACATCGGCGTACCCGTCGTCCAGCTCGTCGGCCTGCTCGTCATCGGCACCGCCGGCGCCATGCACCCGCGGATCGTCCTCGGCGTCTACATCCCGCTCATCCTGATCGCGACGGTGTGCTCCGCGCTCTTCATGGACAACCTCGCACCGGTGAAGAACGACACGGGCGCCGTCAAGGAGGCCGTGGGGGCCAAGCACACCTGGATCATGGCGTTCCTCTACATCGGCACCTTCGGTTCCTTCATCGGCTACAGCTTCGCCTTCGGCCTGGTCCTCCAGACCCAGTTCGGCCGCACCCCGCTCCAGGCCGCCTCGCTCACCTTCATCGGTCCGCTGCTCGGCTCGCTGATCCGGCCCATCGGCGGCTCACTCGCCGACAAGTACGGCGGCGCCCGCATCACCCTGTGGACCTTCGCGGCCATGGCGCTCGCGACAGCGGTCGTCGTCTACGCCTCCGTCATCGAGTCCCTCGCCGTCTTCCTCGTCGGCTTCATCGGACTCTTCGTCCTCAGCGGCCTCGGCAACGGCTCCACGTACAAGATGATCCCCGCGATCTTCCTCGCACAGGGCCACCGCAAGGGTCTGTCCGGCGAGGAGGCGGAGTCGTACGGCCGCAGGCTCTCCGGGGCCTCCATGGGGCTGATCGGCGCAGTCGGCGCGCTCGGCGGGCTCGGTATCAACCTCGCCTTCCGGCAGTCCTTCCAGACGGCCGGCACCGGCACCTCGGCCTTCGTCGCCTTCCTCGTCTTCTACGCGGCCTGCATGGTCGTGACCTGGGCGGTATACCTTCGCCGCCCGGCCGCCGTGCCGGACACGGCGGAGGGCGCGGCAGGTGCCTCGGGCGAGACGTCGCCGCAGCGCGGTTACGCCGAGGTGTGATCCGGAGTGGTCCGTAACGGCCAGGAAATACCGGCGAACCGAGTCTGTGACGAATCGCCGTCAGGCTCGGTCGGTATGTACGAGCAAGAGCAGGGTCCCCTCGCGGGGTTCACCGTCGGAGTCACGGCGGCACGGCGCGCGGACGAGCTGGGCGCGCTCCTTCGCCGCCGGGGCGCGGCCGTGGTCCACGGCCCGGCGCTGAGGATCGTGCCGCTCGCGGACGACACGGAACTGCTCGCCGCCACCAAGGAACTCATCGACCACGCCCCGGACGTCGTCGTCGCCACCACGGCGATCGGCTTCCGAGGCTGGGTCGAGGCGGCGGACGGCTGGGGCTACGGCGAGGAGCTCCTCGACTGCCTGCGGGGCGTCGAACTCCTCGCCCGCGGGCCCAAGGTCAAGGGAGCGGTACGGGCGGCGGGGCTCACGGAGTCGTGGTCGCCGTCGTCCGAGTCCATGGCCGAGGTGCTCGACCGGCTCCTCGCCGAGGGGGTGGCCGGGCGGAGGATCGCGCTCCAGCTGCACGGGGAGCCGCTGCCGGGGTTCGTGGAGGCGCTGACGGCGGCCGGAGCCGAGGTCGTCGGCGTCCCGGTGTACCGGTGGATGCCGCCGGAGGACATCGGCCCGCTGGACCGGCTTCTGGACGGGGCGCTGAGCGGGTCCCTGGACGCCGTCACCTTCACCAGCGCGCCGGCCGCCGCCTCGCTGCTGACGCGGGCTGAGGACCGGGGCGTGCTGCCGGAGTTCCTCGCGGCGCTGCGGAACGAGGTGCTCGTGGTGTGCGTGGGGCCGGTGACGGCGCTGCCGCTGCAGGCGCACGGCATCGAGACGCTCCAGCCGGAGCGCTTCCGGCTCGGACCGCTGGTGCAGCTGCTCTGCCAGGAACTCCCCTCCCGGGCCCGCACGCTTCCGGTGGCGGGCCGCCGCATCGAGATCCGGGGGCACGCGGTCCTCGTCGACGGCTGTCTGCGCCCGGTGCCGCCGGCCGGGATGGCGCTGCTCGACACGCTGGCCCGGCGACCCGGCTGGGTCGTCTCCCGCGCCGACCTGCTGCGCGCCCTGCCGGGAGCGGGTCGCGACGAGCACGCCGTGGAGACGGCGATGGCCCGGCTGCGGACGGCACTCGGGACGCCGAAGCTCATCCAGACCGTGGTCAAGCGGGGGTACCGGCTTGCGCTCGACCCGGTGGCGGAGACCAAGTACGACGAGTAGGGGGTACGGGCTCGAGCCAGAGTGCGGGCTCGTGCCGGGCTCCCGACGAGGTACGGGCCCGCGCCGGGGCGAGGGCTCTCGCCCGGCACCCGGCACCCGGCCCCCGACGCCGTCACCGCCCTCGGCGTACCGACAGCGCCCGCAGCAGGCAGGCGAAGCCCACTGCCGTCAGGACCGCGCGGACGACGTTCCAGGCCACCCAGGGGGTCTCGAAGTCCGCGCGGGCCCGTACCGGGTCCGTCGCCGCCGCGAGGGCGTCGTTGAGCGGGACGTTCACCGCCGAGGTGACCACGAAGACGGCCACGTACAGGACCAGCGCCGTGAGCGCCCAGACCTTCGCCGGTGTGCCCCGCAGCTGCCATGCGGCGACCGCCGTCAGGATCAGCGCCCCGAAGAAGGGCGTGAAGAAGACCGGGTTCTGGATCACGTCGTTGATGTTCCGCATCACCTCCACGAAGACCCGGTCGTCGCTGCGTGCAAGCGCCGGCATCACCGAGCACACGTACGCGAACCACACTCCGGCGATCAGCCCCGTCGCCACCGTCGCCGCGCCCAGTACCGCGCCGGCCGCCGTCCCACCCCTGTTGTCCGTCATGGTCCGAGTCAAGCGGTCGGGTGCGGGCGGCACCATGGATGTGCGTCCACGTTCCATACGCGGGCGTCTACGGTGGCGGGGTGATCCCCATCCGCCCCGCCACGCCCGCCGACGCCCCCGCCCTTGCCGCCGCGTTGCTGCGGAACCGGGAGCACATGCGCCCCTGGGAGCCGCACCGGGCGGAGGCGTACTACACCGCCGGAGGCCAGGCGGTGCGGCTCGCGGACGGCGGGCGGCGGTGGTTCGCGGTCGACGGCGCGGAGATCGTCGCGTCGGCCACGCTCTCCGGGATCGCCCTCGGACCCTTCCGCAGCGCCTCGCTCGGCTACTGGGTCGACGCCGACCACACCGGGCGTGGCCTGGCCACCCGGCTCGTCGAGGAGGTCTGCCGGGCCGCCCGCGAGGAACTCGGCCTGCACCGGATCGAGGCCGGCACCGTCCTCGCCAACCACGCCTCCCAACGCGTCCTCGCCAAGAGCGGGTTCGAGCACATCGGCACCGCGCCCCACTACCTCCACATCGACGGAGCCTGGCGCGACCACCACCTCTACCAGCGGATCCTCCACGACGATCCGCCCCCCGGGAGCTGAGAGCGAGGCCGGATCCGCCCGGGGAGCCGCTCCCGTCAACCGCATTGGCTCACCGGGCACAGCTCGGCCTCACCGAATCCGGGCAGCAGCCCGATCTCCTTCCTGAGCTCCTCGCGCCGCGCGTCGGGCAGTTCGTCGGAGAAGCGGACGTCCAGGTAGTCGGGACACGAACCCCGACGTGCCCCCTAGCGGGGTCCGCCCGGGGTGGGCACTCTGGTCGCAGCGCCCCGCCGGTTCCCCGCCGGCTCCACGACCGCGAGGTGGTGACAGGGTCATGACCGTACGGTTCGACTCCGGGCGGATCTGTCTGGATCTGGCCGCCCAGGAACTCGACCGCGCCGACGCGCTCGACGAGTTCCTGCGCACCACCGAACTCGTCCCGGCCGCCACCCCGCTGAGCGCACTCGACGCCCACTGGGTCGTACGCTTTCGCGAACTGCGCGACTGTGTCCGTGAACTGGTGGGCGCCCAGCTCGACGGGCGGCGCGCCGATCCCGCACTGGACCGGCTCAACGAGTTCGCCGCCGCCTCCTCCCCGCCCGCGCCCCGCGCCGTCCGCACGGAAGCCGGCGGGCTCGTACGGGCGTTGAGCGACGAACCCGACTGCCGCGCCCTGCTCGCCGCCGTCGCCCGGGACGCCGTCGATCTGCTCACCGACCCGGCCGCCCGTGCCCTGCTCCGACGGTGCGAGGGCGACAACTGCCGCCGCTGCTACCTCGATACTTCGCGAGGACGCCGTCGGCGCTGGTGCTCCAGTGAGACCTGCGGTAACCGCGAGCGAGTTGCCCGGCATCGGGCAGCCCGAAGGGGAATCGTGGCCGTGTGAAAAAATCTTGAGCGACGTTGAGTCGAACCCGCTCCGGCTCCGTACCTCTCGACGACAACAGGGTCTCGACCGGGAGGTTCAGGTGCGCAAGGATGCGGCCGTGGCCGATGACCGTCCGCATCGGGCCCGGCATCGCAGTGAGGTCCCACGCTTTCGACCCGACGTCCCTGACGAGGAGTTGATGCGTGCCCTCTACCGCGAACATGCCGGACCCCTGCTCGCCTATGTACTACGCCTCGTCGCCGGCGATCGCCAGCGTGCCGAGGACGTCGTGCAGGAGACGCTCATCCGTGCCTGGAAGAACGCCGGCCAGCTCAACAGGGCTACCGGCTCCGTCAGACCTTGGCTGGTGACGGTTGCCCGGCGCATCGTCATCGACGGCCACCGCAGCCGGCAGGCCCGGCCTCAGGAGGTCGATCCGTCACCGCTCGAGGTCCTGCCCGCGGAGGACGAGATCGACAAGGCGCTGTGGCTGATGACGCTCTCTGATGCGCTCGAAGATTTGACGCCCGCCCACCGGGAAGTGTTGGTCGAGACCTACTTCAAGGGGCGTACGGTCAACGAGGCGGCCGAGACCCTCGGCATACCCGCCGGGACCGTGCGTTCCCGGGTGTTCTACGCACTCCGTTCGATGAAGCTCGCGCTGGAGGAGAGGGGGGTATCGGCATGACACCGCCGCACGACGCCGCGGGTGCGTACGTACTCGGCATCCTGGACGACGTCGACGCCGCCGCCTTCGAGGCGCACCTGGTGGACTGCGACCTCTGCGCCGCGCACGTGGAGGAGTTCGCCGGCATGGAGCCCATGCTGGCCATGCTGGCCGACGGCGACACGGCCCCCGCCGCCACGGACCCGTACACCGGCCGACCGTACGCCGCCCCCGACCCGTACGCCGGCCCGGTCGGCTCCATGGGACCCGTGGGCCGCGCGACCGATCCGTACGCCGACGCGGCCTTCGACGACTTCGCGCCCCGGCCGCCGGCCCCGCCCGGTCCCCGGCGCGTACCCTCCGCCGCCGTCTCCCTCGACTCCACGCCCGGGCCGCAGCTCCTCGGCCGGCTCATGGACGAGGTGGGCGCCAAGCGGGCCCGCTCCCGCCGCCGCACCTTCTACCTCGTCGCGGCCGCCGCGATCCTCGTCGTCGGCGGCCCCGCCGTCGCCGTGGTCGCCACCTCCGAGGGAGGCAAGGAGAACCGGGCGATCGAACCCCACCCCACCAGCCCGGCCGAGGACGCCTTCTTCAACCACATGGAGGAGAAGATCCAGGCCACCGACCCGACGACCAAGATCAGCGCCACCGTCGGCATGGAGAAGAAGGGCTGGGGCACCCACACCGTCCTCGAACTCAAGAACGTCAAGGGCCCGCTCAAGTGCCGGCTCGTCGCCGTCTCCAAGAGCGGCGACGAGGAGGTCGTCACCTCCTGGGCCGTGCCGAAATGGGGATACGGCATCCCCGGCGCCACCCAGGAGAGCGCCAAGAACCCGCTGTACGTGCACGGCGGGGCGGCCATGGACCGCAACGACATCGACCACTTCGAGGTCCGGACCTTCGACGGCGAACGCCTCGTGGAGGTGGAGGCCTGACATTCTGGTCCCCTGTGGCGTACGCTCGACGGCTGCCCAGTGCACGTCAGAAGGGGGCCTTAGTGGCCGCGCAGGAAGCCGTGGACACCGTGGACACGGTCCGGGACCGTGAGATCGGTGTCGAGCAGGAACATCTGGATCAGGTCTACCGCCGCCTCGAGGAGAAGATCCGCGAGGCGGAGTTCCTGATGAACGACGCCGCCAAGCGCGGTCAGGTCGGCACGCCCGGCGCGCTCGCCGAGCGCGACGCCCAGGTGTTCCGGGCCGGTATCCACCTCAACCGGCTCAACAACGAGTTCGAGGACTTCCTCTTCGGCCGGATCGACCTGCTCTACGGCAAGGACGGCAAGAAGGGCCCCGACGGCGCGTACACCTCCGTCGAGCCCGCCGAGGACGCCGTACGCGCCGACAACACGGCCGACATCGGCGAGACCCTCCACATCGGCCGGATCGGCGTCCTCGACTCCGACTACGCGCCGCTCGTCATCGACTGGCGCGCACCCGCCGCCGCACCCTTCTACCGCTCCACCCCGGTCGACCCCGGCCGCGTGGTGCGACGCCGCGTGATCCGCTCCAAGGGCCGCAAGGTCCTCGGCGTCGAGGACGACCTGATGCGCCCCGAGCTGAAGGCGACCCTGGAGGGGCGCGAGCTGCCGGTCATCGGCGACGGCGCCCTGATGGCCGCGCTCGGCCAGGCCCGCAGCCACACCATGCGCGACATCGTCGCCTCCATCCAGGCCGAGCAGGACCTGGTCATCCGCGCGCCCGCGGCCTCCGTCACGTACGTAGAGGGCGGCCCGGGCACCGGGAAGACGGCGGTGGCCCTGCACCGGGCGGCCTATCTGCTCTACCAGGACCGGCGACGGTACGCGGGCGGCATCCTGATCGTCTCCCCGACCCCGCTGCTCGTCTCGTACACCGAGGGCGTCCTGCCCTCGCTCGGCGAGGAGGGCCAGGTCGCCATCCGCGCCCTCGGCTCGCTCGTGGACGGCGTGGAGGCCACCACGTACGACGAGCCGGCCGTGGCCCGTGTCAAGGGCTCCTCCCGCATGCTCGCCGTCCTGCGCAAGGCGGCCCGCGGCGCCCTGGAGACCCCGGCACCCAGGTCCGCCCCCGGCGACCAGCTCTCCTTCGGAGAGGAGGACGACGCGCCGGCCCCCGCCGGCACGCCCACGCGCCTGCGGGTCGTCGCCTTCGGCCGCCGTCTCGAGCTGGAGGCCGACGACCTCCAGCGCATCCGGCACAACGTCCTGGGCGGCTCCGCGCCCGTCAACCTGCTGCGCCCCCGCGCCCGCAAGCTGCTGCTCGACGCGCTGTACGCCAAGTCCGGCGCCGCCGGCCGGCACAGCGACCCGGAACTCGCCGCCGAGCTGCGCTCCTCCTTCGACGAGGACGTCTCCACCGAGGACTCCTTCCTCCGCTTCCTCGACGCCTGGTGGCCCGAGCTCACCCCCCGCCAGGTCCTCGACGCGATGGCCGACGAGAAGCGCCTCGGCCGCTGGGCCCGTCGCATCCTCAACCCGGGCGAGGTCCGCCGCCTCGCCCGCTCGCTGCGCCGCGACGGGCTGTCCGTGCACGACGTGGCGCTCCTCGACGAGCTGAACACCCTCCTCGGCGCCCCGGCCAGGCCCCGCAAGAAGCGGGAGTACGACCCGCTGGACCAGCTGACGGGGCTGGAGGAGCTGATGCCCGTACGGGAGGAGACGCAGCGGGAGCGGGCCGAACGGCTCGCCGCCGAGCGCGTCGAGTACGCCCACGTCATCGTCGACGAGGCCCAGGACCTCACGCCCATGCAGTGGCGGATGGTCGGGCGGCGGGGCCGGCACGCGACCTGGACCGTCGTCGGCGACCCTGCGCAGTCGTCCTGGTCGACCCCGGACGAGGCCGCCGAGGCCCGCGACGAGGCGCTCGGCAGCCGCCCGCGCCGCCGCTTCGAGCTGACCGTGAACTACCGCAACCCCGCCGAGATCGCCGAGCTCGCCGCCAAGGTGCTCGCCCTCGCCATGCCCGGCAGCACCTCACCGCGCGCGGTGCGCTCCACGGGCGTGGAACCGCGCTTCGTGGCCCTGGGGGAGCCCGCGGCGGGAGAGAAGGCGGGGACGGAGCGGTTGGCCGAAATCGTACGGAGCGAGGCACGCCGTCTCCTCGAGCGGGTGGACGGCACCGTCGGCGTGGTGGTCGCCATGAACCGGCGCGAGCAGGCCGCCCGCTGGCTGGCGGACCTCGGCGACCGGGTCGTGGCGCTGGGCTCCCTGGAGGCCAAGGGGCT
This sequence comes from Streptomyces sp. NPDC056222, assembly GCF_042264065.1. NCBI lineage: Bacteria > Bacillati > Actinomycetota > Actinomycetes > Kitasatosporales > Streptomycetaceae > Streptomyces > Streptomyces sp. NPDC056222. Next base: position 17,393 of record NZ_JBHJTL010000127.1, read on the forward strand.
CGAGTACGACGCCACGGTGGTGGTCTCGCCCGCGGAGATCGCGGACGAGTCCCTGGCCGGTCTGCGGGTGCTGTACGTGGCGCTGACGCGCGCGACGCAGCAGCTCACCGTGGTCTCGGGCGCCCGGGACGTGCCGGACGCGGAGGGCGTCCCCGACCTGCTCAGGGACTGATTTCCGGTCAACATGCGTCGCAGGAATCACTTACCAGAGTGGTTTGTTAGCCTGTCTATGGCACCGGCTCGATCCAAGCCCCCGGGCCCAACCTTCGTCCCTCAGAGGGACCTCTTGCCGCGAGGCGAGCATGGCGGGTCGGTGCCACTTAGTGCATAGCTACGAAGTTGAGGTCCCTGTCACCCCTGGTGACAGGGACCTCTTCTGTTTCCCCAAAGCTTCTCGTATGGTGGAAACTACTTTCCGAAAACAAAATGACCGCATTACCTGCTACCGGCTGGTAGGTGCGACGATCGGAGGGCGCCGCCGGGCAACCAGCCAAGGCGGCGTAGCAACGAAGCTCAGGGAAAGCAGAGGAACTCGGCCATGGCAACGGCGCCCAGCGTCTCGTACTCGATGACGGTCAGGCTGGAGGTTCCCGCCAGCGGAACCGCGGTCTCCCAGCTCACCACGGCGGTGGAGTCCCACGGCGGTTCCGTCACCGGCCTCGACGTGACCGCCTCCGGCCACGAGAAGCTGCGGATCGACGTGACCATCGCGGCCACCTCGACCGCGCACGCCGACGAGATCGTCGAGCAGCTGCGCACCATCGAGGGCGTCGTCCTCGGCAAGGTCTCCGACCGTACGTTCCTGATGCACCTCGGCGGCAAGATCGAGATGGCGTCCAAGCACCCCATCCGCAACCGTGACGACCTCTCCATGATCTACACCCCGGGCGTGGCCCGGGTCTGCATGGCGATCGCCGAGAACCCCGAGGACGCCCGCCGCCTCACCATCAAGCGCAACTCCGTCGCAGTCGTGACGGATGGCTCCGCCGTCCTCGGCCTCGGCAACATCGGCCCCAAGGCCGCCCTGCCCGTCATGGAGGGCAAGGCGGCCCTCTTCAAGCGCTTCGCCGGCATCGACGCCTGGCCGCTCTGCCTGGACACCCAGGACACCGACGCCATCGTCGAGATCGTCAAGGCGATCGCCCCCGGCTTCGCGGGCATCAACCTCGAGGACATCTCCGCCCCCCGCTGCTTCGAGATCGAGGCCCGCCTGCGCGAGGCCCTCGACATCCCCGTCTTCCACGACGACCAGCACGGCACCGCCATCGTCGTCCTCGCCGCCCTCACCAACGCATTGCGCGTGGTGGGCAAGGGAATCGGCGATGTACGGGTCGTCATGTCCGGCGCGGGCGCGGCCGGTACGGCCATTCTCAAGCTGCTCATCGCCGCGGGCGTCAAGCACGCCGTCGTCGCCGACATCCACGGTGTCGTGCACGCCGGCCGCGAGGACCTCGTCGAGGCCGCGAAGGACTCGCCGCTGCGCTGGATCGCCGACAACACCAACCCCGAGGGCGTCACCGGCACCCTCAAGCAGGCCGTCGTCGGCGCGGACGTGTTCATCGGCGTCTCGGCCCCGAACCTGCTCGGCGCCGACGACGTCGCCGCGATGGCGGACGGCGCGATCGTGTTCGCGCTCGCGAACCCGGACCCCGAGGTCGACCCCGCAATCGCCCGCCAGACCGCGGCCGTTGTGGCCACCGGCCGCTCGGACTTCCCGAACCAGATCAACAACGTGCTGGTCTTCCCGGGCGTCTTCCGCGGTCTGCTGGACGCTCAGTCCCGCACGGTCAACACGGAGATGATGCTCGCGGCCGCCTCGGCCCTCGCCGACGTCGTCACCGAGGACGAGCTGAACCCGAACTACATCATCCCGTCGGTCTTCAACGACAAGGTCGCCGGCGCCGTCGCGGGCGCCGTCCGCACCGCCGCGAAGGCGGCGGGCGCGGGTGCCGGCAACGGGACGAACGGGCTCTGAGAGAGCCCGTCCATGACGTACGGCGGGCCGGAACGGGGCTGTGAAAGGCCCCGGGCCCGCCGTCGGAACGGCGCGTCGCCGGGCGCCGCGCCGTAGATCCGCCGTAGGGTGGCGCTTCGGCTCCAAAGAGTTTCGGCGGAGTCGACGGAACGTCACCACGCCAGAGCCCGTGGCGCTTTTCGTGTGACCCCAGAGGGTGCCGGATTGGCGTTCCCGCCGCTGGTGGGGGCAGGATGCCTATTCGGGCGCGAGGGTCTGTCACCAGACCCGGGTCCGGGGACTGTCCGAGGGCCCTGGCAGCATCGGCTTCGCTGTGCCCATACATGCGGCTCCGCCGCGTGGCACGCCTCACAGGCAAGAAGAACACGGGAGTAACAACATGAACCGCAGTGAGCTGGTGGCCGCCCTGGCCGACCGCGCCGAGGTGACCCGCAAGGACGCCGACGCCGTGCTGGCCGCTCTCGCCGAGACCGTCGGCGAGGTCGTCGCCAAGGGCGACGAGAAGGTCACCATCCCCGGCTTCCTGACCTTCGAGCGCACCCACCGTGCCGCTCGCACCGCTCGTAACCCGCAGACCGGCGACCCGATCAACATCCCGGCCGGCTACAGCGTGAAGGTCTCCGCGGGCTCCAAGCTCAAGGAAGCCGCCAAGGGCAAGTAAGCCTGTAGGCACACCGCCGAAGGCGCCCACGTGGCCCTGTAGGCGAACGAAAGGGCGGCCACCCTGTCAGGGGGTGGCCGCCCTTTCGTCTGCCCGCCCGAGGGCCCCTCGGGCGGGCAGACGCCAGAGCTGGCACTTATAAACAAAAACGAGCCCACCAGACCCCACATGATCGCGTATTCCGTCGTCTGGGTGTAAAA
>NZ_JBHJTL010000128.1:0-10575 GCF_042264065.1 Streptomyces sp. NPDC056222
GCGCCGGCCTCCGGCGTCGGCGGCGGCCCTGGCGTCGCGGGGGTCGCCGCCTCCCGCGGCGCGGGGGCCTTGGGGCCCCAGCGACCGCCACATGGCGTGGAAACTCTCACTCACGCGGAGTCACCCTCGCGCATCGGGACGCGTACGCCCTTCTCGTCGGCGACCCGCTCCGCGATGTCGTAGCCCGCGTCGACGTGGCGGATGACGCCCATGCCCGGGTCGTTCGTCAGGACGCGGCGGATCTTCTCGCCCGCGAGGGCCGTGCCGTCCGCGACCGAGACCTGGCCCGCGTGGATGGAGCGGCCCATGCCGACGCCGCCGCCGTGGTGGATGGAGACCCAGGACGCGCCGGAGGCGACGTTGACCATGGCGTTCAGGAGGGGCCAGTCGGCGATCGCGTCGGAGCCGTCGAGCATCGCCTCGGTCTCGCGGTACGGGGAGGCCACCGAGCCGCAGTCGAGGTGGTCGCGGCCGATCGCGAGGGGTGCGGCGAGGGTGCCGTTGCCGACCATGTCGTTGAACATGTCGCCCGCCTTGTCGCGCTCGCCCTGGCCGAGCCAGCAGATGCGGGCGGGCAGGCCCTGGAAGTGGACGCGCTCGCCGGCCATCTTGATCCAGCGGTGGAGGGACTCGTTCTCCGGGAAGAGCTCCAGGATCGCCTTGTCCGTCTTGTGGATGTCCGAGGCCTCGCCGGAGAGGGCGGCCCAGCGGAACGGGCCCTTGCCCTCGCAGAACAGCGGGCGGATGTACGCCGGTACGAAGCCGGGGAAGGCGAACGCGCGGTCGTAGCCGGCCAGCTGGGCCTCGCCGCGGATGGAGTTGCCGTAGTCGAAGACCTCGGCGCCGGCGTCCATGAAGCCGACCATGGCCTCGACGTGCTTCGCCATCGACTCGCGGGCGCGGGTCGTGAACCCGGCCGGGTCCTTGGCGGCGGCGTCGGCCATGTCCTCGAAGGCCACGCCGACCGGCAGGTAGGACAGCGGGTCGTGGGCCGAGGTCTGGTCGGTCACGATGTCGATCGGGGCGCCTTCGGCGAGCATCTGCGGCAGCAGCTCCGCCGCGTTGCCGAGCAGGCCGATGGAGAGCGGCCGGCGGGCGTCACGGGCCTCGGTCGCGAGCGCCAGGGCGTGGGCGAGGTTGTCCGCCTTCACGTCGAGGTAGCGGTGCTCGATGCGGCGCTCGATGGCGCGCGGGTCGACGTCGATGCAGATCGCGACGCCGTCGTTCATCGTCACGGCGAGCGGCTGGGCGCCGCCCATGCCGCCGAGGCCGGCGGTCAGGGTGATCGTGCCGGCCAGGGTGCCGTTGAACTTCTTCGCCGCGACGGCGGCGAAGGTCTCGTAGGTGCCCTGGAGGATGCCCTGGGTGCCGATGTAGATCCACGAGCCGGCCGTCATCTGGCCGTACATGGTCAGGCCCAGCTGCTCCAGGCGCCGGAACTCCTCCCAGTTGGCCCAGTCGCCGACCAGGTTGGAGTTGGCGATGAGGACACGCGGGGCCCACTCGTGGGTCTGCATGACGCCGACCGGGCGGCCGGACTGGACGAGCATGGTCTCGTCCTGCTTGAGGGTGCGCAGCGTGCGCACCATCGCGTCGAAGGAGCGCCAGTCGCGCGCGGCCTTGCCGGTGCCGCCGTAGACGACGAGCTTGTCGGGGTGCTCGGCGACCTCGGGGTCCAGGTTGTTCTGCAGCATCCGGAGGGCGGCCTCCTGCTGCCATCCCAGGGCGCTCAGTTCCGTACCGCGCGGGGCCCGTACGGGGCGGGGTCCTGACATGGGGAAGCCTCCTCCGATGTGAATCAGTTATTCACATCCTGGACTGCTGAATACTTGTAGTCAACAGCTGCGGTGCCACCCGTCCCGGTGGTCCCATGGACACATGGCTTCCCACCGTCGCGATCAGGCCGTCCGAGCCGCCGTCGAACAAGGCCTCCTCTCCCCCACCGAACCGGTCGTCGCCCTCCTCGACACCGCCGGAATCCGCACCTCCGCCGCCGCCCTCGTCTCCGCCTTCGCCGCCGTCACCGACGCACCCGTCCTGCACGCCTTCGCCGTGAAGGCCTGCCCGCTCGTGCCCGTCCTGCGCCTGCTCTACGACTGCGGTCTCGGGGTCGAGGTCGCGAGCCCCGGCGAGCTGGCCCTCGCCCGCGCGGCCGGCGTCCCGCCCTCCCGTACGGTGCTCGACTCGCCCGCCAAGACGCCCGCCGAGCTGCGTCACGCCCTGGCGCTCGGGATCGCCGTCAACGCCGACAACCTCCAGGAACTTGCCAGGATCGACGCGCTCATCGCCTCCGCACCGACCTCGAGCCCGCTCGGGCTGCGGATCAATCCGCAGATCGGGGCGGGTCTGATCGGCGCGCTCTCGACCGCGACCGCCACCTCCAAGTTCGGGGTCGCGCTGCGCGACGTCGGCGCCCGCGAGGCCGTGGTCCAGGCGTACCTCGACCGGCCCTGGATGCGCCGGGTGCACACCCACACCGGCTCGCAGGGCGTTCCGCTCGCCTTGATGGCCGAGGGGGTCGCGGCGGCCTACGACCTGGCCGAGGAGATCAACGCCAAGGCCGGACGGCAGCAGGTCGACACCGTCGACATCGGCGGCGGACTGCCGGTGAACTTCGCCTCCGACGAGGAGACGCCGACCTACGCCGAGTACGCCGAGCTGCTCGCCGCCACCGCCCCCGGCCTGCTCGACGGGCGCTACGGGCTCGTCACCGAGTTCGGGCGCTCGCTGCTCGCCAAGCACGGCACGGTCCTGGCCCGTGTCGAGTACACCAAGACCTCGGGCGGCCGCCCCATCGCGGTCACCCACGCCGGGGTCCAGCTCGCCACCCGTACCGTCTACGACCCCGTCTCGTGGCCCCTGCGCGTCCTCGCGTACGACTCCGACGGCCGGCCCCGCGAGGAGGAGGAGACCGTCCAGGACGTGGCCGGACCCGCCTGCTTCGCCGGGGACCTGCTCGCCACCGCCCGCCCGCTGCCCCTGCTGCGGCCGGACGACATCGTCGCGGTGCCGGACACCGGCGCGTACTACTTCGCCCACCACTACGCGTACAACAGCCTGCCCCGGCCCGCTGTCCACGGCTTCACCGTGGGCGACGAGGGACGGGTGGCGTTCGCGACCGTGCGCGGGGCGCAGACCCTCGACGAGATCGTCGCCGAGGCGGGCGGGGACCGGACGGAGGCCCTGCTGCCGTAGCACTGCGGGCGTAGCACTGCGGGCGTAGCACTGCGGGCGTAGCACTGCGGGCGCTTGTCCGACCCCGGTGGTTCGATGGATCCATGGCTACCAAGAGCGTCGTCGTCGAACGCCGGATCGCGGCGTCTCCCGGGCCCGTCTGGGAGGCGCTGACGGACCTGAAGGACATGGAGCGGGTCCTGAGCGGTGTGGAGCGGGTCGAGGTGCTGACGGAGGGCGCCTTCGGCGTGGGCACCCGCTGGCGCGAGACCCGGCGGATGATGGGCAAGGAGGCCACGGAGGAGATGACCGTGACCGAGGCCGAGCCGCCGGACCGCTATGTGACGGTGGCCGACTCGCACGGAATGCACTACGTCTCGGAGATCGCGCTGCGGCCGGACGGGGCGGGTGCGACGACGGTACGGATGACGTTCTCGGCGAGCCCGGCCGAGGGCAGCCGCATGGGGTTCCTCGCCAAGCTGCTGAGCGGCCTCGGCGCCAAGGCGGTGAGCCGGGCGCTCGCGAAGGACCTGGACGACGTGGCGGCGTCGGTGGAGCGCCGCCACTGACACCGGCCGACCCCTGAGCCTGCCCCCCCCCCCCACGGACACAGGCCCCGCCACCAAGGCCGGCCCGCACCTGATGCTCGTCCGCCACCGGCCTTCGTCCGGCGTGCCCGCTCGCGGACCGCTCGGCGGACGCGTACGTCCGGGCCGGTGTGCTGCTCGCCATCGGGATCGGGCCGTGAGTGCTCGACAAAGTCGTCCTCCGCGTACGCGGGGACGACTGGGCAGGGCAGGCCCAGGGGAGCCGACCGCCGAGGGCGAATTCAACCAAGCCGACGGCATGTTCCGATGGAAAATGCCAGAACTCCTACCCCCGACCGGAACGTTGAGTAACGTCTCCGTCACTGCCGTACCCGCACGCCGCATCGGGAGGGGAACCCGCGTGCCCGGAATCGACGAGTGCCTGCTGGAGGCCATGAGCCTGCCGGGCGCACGCGGGGCCTGGCTGGTCGACTGGACCAGCGGACTCGCCCTCGGCACGGCGGGCGACTCGCCGGTCGGCGACCACGAGACGACCGCGGCGGAGGCGGCCGAACTGGCGCGAGCAGCAGCGGAGTACGACTCCTTCGCCCACGGCCCCCTGCACGACGAAACGTTACCCAAAGGGCCGCCCGTCGAGGACCTGATCGTCACAGCCCGCGGCGGCTACCACGTCCTCCGCTTCGTCGAGACGGCCTTCGACAGCAGCGTCTTCCTGCACCTGTGGATCGACCGTGACACCGGGAACCTCGCCATGGCCCGTATCCGGCTGCGCGACCTCGCCGAAAGGCTGGTCCTCGGATGACCGTCTCGCCGATGCTCACCCGCCTCGCGGCCGAGCGCGCGACCGGGGCCCTGCTGCGCGACCACGGCACGCTCTATCTCGTCGACGGCCGCGTCGTGCACGCCGAGAGCCCCGCCGCGCCCGGCCTCGACGTCCTGCTGACGGCCGGCGGACGACTGCCCCGCGAGGGCTGGGACGAAGCCGTCAACCGGGCCGGGGCGCGCCGCGAGGTCGGCCGGTTCCTGGTGGACAGCGGCCGCCTGCACGACGGCGAACTCCAGATATGCCACCTCGGCGCCGTCTTCGACGCGGCGTTCTTCGCGCTCGGACCCGCCAGCGGCCCCACCCGCTTCCGCTACGGAGTCGCCCACTGGTTCGGGCAAGTGCGGCCGGTCTCCACCGAGGCCGTCGAGCGCGAGACCGTACGCCGCCGTGAACTGCTGGACAGCGTCTGGCCGTACGGGGCCGTGGACACCGCCCCGGTCGTGCCCCGTGCCGCCGCCCCCGGACAGGCGGTGAGCCTGCGTCAGCGGGCCCTGCTGGCCGCCGCCGACGGAGCCCGTACCCCGGCGGACATCGCTCGGCTGCTCGGCCGCCCGGCCTTCCACACACTGCTCGACATCCGCCGCCTCGCGGCCGCCGGCCTCGTCGAGACCCCGCTCGAACCCTTACCGGCCGCCCAACCCGCCGTCCCCACCTGGGTCGGCGAGGTCGCGGTCGATCCGGACATCGCCCTGCTGCGCCGGCTCCGTGACGCCCTGGAGGCAAGCCTGTGATGAGGCGTGCCCTGCGCATGCGCGCCGAGAGGAGACAACTGATGTCGGCAGAGGCCGAGGTGCTCGGCGAGCTGAGACGGCTGCGGGCCCGACTGCCCCAGCTCACCGGGGCGCTCGCGGCGAGCGCCGACGGCCTGGTCCTGGCCCAGGACACGGTCGACACCGAGGCCGAGGTGGTGGCCGCGCTCACCGCGGCGGCGCTCGGCGTCGGGCAGCGACTGGCCGACTCCACGGGCCAGGGCGGCTTCCGCGAGCTGCTCGTGCGCGGCGAGAACGGCTATGTCGCCACGTACGCGGCCGGCGGCTCCGCCGTCCTCACCCTGCTCGCGGAGCCCCGGATCAACGTGGGGCGGCTTCATCTGGAGGCGCGGCGGTCGAGTGCCCGGATAGGCGAGCTGGTCGACGGGGCCCTGGAACGCAAAGACCTCAACTGATCCCAACCACAGATACGAAAAGGAAGTGCGACACCCATGGCGAACACCGAGACCTCGCTGAAGGAAACCATGGCCATCGAGGGCGCCGTCGGCGCGGCGCTGGTCGACTACACCAGTGGCATGGCCCTCGGCACGATCGGAAGTACCAAGGAGTTCGACCTCACCGTGGCCGCGGCGGGCAACACGGACGTGGTCCGCGCCAAGGTCAGGACGATGGAGATGCTCGGCCTCAAGGACGAGATCGAGGACATCCTGATCACGCTCGGCGGCCAGTACCACCTGCTCCGGCTGCTCAAGGGGCGCAACTCCACCGGCCTGTTCCTGTACCTGGCGCTGGACAAGGACCGCTCCAACCTGGCGATGGCCCGCCACCAGCTGAAGCGGATCGAGGCCGAGCTGGAGGTCTGATCCCCGGTGCCGGGACCGGCCCACGGGCCGCCCCCTACTCCACGAAGAGTCCCCGCTCCGCCGCCTTCGCGTCGAACTCCTCGAGCCGCGCCTGGGCGTCCGGCAGCTCGTCCGCCATCGCCTCCAGAAGCACCCGGCCGAGCAGCATCGGAGCGCAGGCCGTGTCGAAGGCGAGCCCGGTGCCGACGGCGGCGGGGATCAGCAGGTCGCTGTGGGCGGCGACGGGCGCGAACGCCGACTCGGCGACCGTCACGACGGTCAGTCCGGCCGCCCGCGCGTACTCCAGGGCCTCCACGACCTCCCTGGGGTGGCGCGGCAGCGCGAAGCAGAGCAGTGCCGTCGCCCCGGCCCGTACGGCCGCGTCGACGCGGTCCGTGAGCATCGAGCCGCCCTCGTCGAGGAGGCGGATGTCGGGGTGGACCTTGGCGGCGAAGTACGCGAAGCCGCGGGCCTGGGAGGAGGCGGCGCGCAGACCGAGGACGGGCAGCGGCCGGGAGGCGGCGAGCAGCCGCCCGGCGCGCTCGACGGGCGTGGGGTCGGCGAGCAGCTCGGCGAGATGGCGGAGGTTCTCGATCTCGGCGAGGACGGCCTGCTGGTACTCGTTGTGCTCGCTCGTCCCGCCCGCGGGCTTCCGCTCCGGAGCGACCTCGCGCAGATGGCGGCGCAGCGCGGGGTAGCCGTCGAAGCCCAGGGCGACGGCGAAGCGGGTGACGGAGGGCTGGCTGACGCCGGCGAGCTCGGCCAGCTCCACGCTGGACAGGAACGGCACGTCGCCGGCCCGGCGCACCATGCAGTGCGCGATGCGCCGCTGTGTCGGTGTCAGCCGGTGCCCTTCGAAGAGCGCCTGAAGCCGTCCGGCCGGGCTGTCACTCACGCCGTCCCCCTTTTGCCTATTCATCCTCCTCGAACTCTGCATGAGGATATGCAGCAGGGCAAGAAAAAGCGGGGGATAGCCCTACTGACGTGAGGGTCCGGGCTCTCTACCGTGGCGAGCATGGATACGCGCGACCCTGACAGGACCACCGAGCTCAAGAGCGAGCTGGACGCCACCCTGCACGCCCGGCGGGAGCTGGGCACGGAGTACGAGGCCGCTCTGATCGAGTCCTTCCTCGGCAAGGTGGAGCAGAGCCTGGACGCCACGGTCGACCGCCAGGTGCGGCGCCGGCTGGCCGAGCAGCAGGTGGCGACCATCCGCGGGGTCCGGCCGCCGGGTTCGGGCGCGGAGGGCTTCGGTGAGCGCTACGGGTTCGGGATCATCTCGCTGGTCCTGGCGATCCCGCTGTCCGCGATCGCCGTCAGCCAGGCGAACCTGGAGGGTCTGATCGTGGCCTGGCTGGGCATCGTGGGCGTGAACTTCGTCCACGCGTTCCGGGGCCGGCTGCCGAGGCGCGGCGATACCGAGGACTTCTAGCGGAACGATGTGGCGCGGGGACCGCCGCACCCCCGTTGCCGGGGGGCGGGACGACGGCGGTCCCCGCGGGGGACACGGGCCCGGGTCAGGGCCGGTCTCCGCGTCCGGCGGCGTCTTCAGGAGTCCGGGAGCCGCTCCGTAGTCCTTGACGCCGACAACGACCAATGTGCCGGACGCGTGTTAAGCGGGTGCTGCGGGTACGTGTCGCGCTCGTACCGTTTGCGCGAACGCCCGCTCGACTCGCGGTTCGAGCTACTTCGCGGCGCCCTTGGCCCCGCCGTTCGCCAGGAAGGCGAGCAGGTCCTGACGGCTCACCACACCCGTCGGCTTGCCCTCGACCAGTACGGTCGCCGCGTCCGCCTCACCGAGCACGGACATCAGGTCGGCGACCGGCTCGCCGGAGCCGACCTGCGGCAGCGGGGCGCTCATGTGACGCTCCAACGGGTCCTCCAGGGAGGCCCGCTTGGTGAACAGCGCGTCGAGGAGCTCGCGTTCGACGACCGAGCCGACGACCTCGGCGGCCATGACGTCCGGGTGACCGGCGCCCGGCTTGACGATCGGCATCTGGGAGACGCCGTACTCCCGCAGCACCTCGATGGCCTGACCGACCGTCTCCTCCGGGTGCATGTGGACGAGGGAGGGCAGTCCGCCCTCCTTGTGACGCAGCACGTCGGCGACGGTGGCGGAGGAGGTGTCCTCCAGGAAGCCGTAGTCGGCCATCCACTCGTCGTTGAAGATCTTGGAGAGGTAGCCGCGGCCGGAGTCCGGAAGGATCACGACCACGATGTCGTCCGGGCCGAGGTCCTTGGCGACCTCGAGCGCCGCGACGACCGCCATGCCGCAGGAGCCGCCCACCAGGAGGCCCTCCTCCTTGGCGAGGCGGCGGGTCATCTGGAAGGAGTCCTTGTCGGAGACGGCGACGATCCGGTCGGTGCCGTCACGGTCGTAGGCGGTGGGCCAGAAGTCCTCGCCGACGCCCTCGACGAGGTACGGACGGCCGGAGCCGCCGGAGTAGACCGAGCCCTCGGGGTCGGCGCCGACGATCTGGACCGTGCCGCCGCTGACCTCCTTCAGGTACTTGCCGGTGCCGGAGATGGTGCCGCCGGTACCGATGCCCGCGACGAAGTGGGTGATCTTCCCGTCCGTCTGCTCCCACAGCTCGGGACCGGTGGTCTCGTAGTGCGAGCGGGGATTGTTCGGGTTGGAGTACTGGTCGGGCTTCCAGGCGCCGGGGGTCTCACGCACGAGCCGGTCCGAGACGTTGTAGTACGAGTCGGGGTGCTCGGGGTCCACCGCGGTGGGGCAGACCACGACCTCGGCGCCGTACGCCCGCAGCACGTTGATCTTGTCCGTGGACACCTTGTCGGGGCAGACGAAGATGCACTTGTAGCCCTTCTGCTGGGCCACGATGGCGAGCCCGACGCCGGTGTTGCCGGACGTGGGCTCGACGATGGTTCCGCCGGGCTTGAGAGCACCGCTCTCCTCGGCCGCCTCGATCATGCGCAGGGCGATGCGGTCCTTGACCGAGCCGCCCGGGTTGAAGTACTCGACCTTGGCCAGGACGGTGGCCTGCAGGCCCTCTGTCACATTGTTGAGCTTCACCAGCGGGGTGTTGCCGACGAGGCTGATCATCGAGTCGTGGAATTGCACCGTAATCTCCGGGGTCTCCGTAATGGTGCAGCCAGCGTATGCGTAGTCGGAGCGGGTTACGGGGCAGTTAGATCCTGAACGGCTTGAAGGAGGTGACTGCCCCCATGTCGAGGGCGAGGGTGGCACGGCGGATCGCGGCGGGCGCGGCGTACGGCGGTGGGAGCATCGGGCTGCTCGGTGCGGCGGCGGTGGGTGTGCTTCTGGCCGAGGTGCAGCTGGCGAAGAGGACGGTCGGGGGTGGGGTGGCGCCGCTGCCACCGGGGGCGGACGGGCTGTACGGCCGTTCCTTCGAGACCACGGACCCGGCCTCGCCCCCGCTGCGGCTGGCCCTTCTGGGTGATTCGACTGCGGCGGGCCAGGGGGTGCGCCGGGTGGGTCAGACGCCGGGGGCGCTCCTGGCCTCCGGGCTCGCGGCGGTGGCGGAGCGCCCGGTGATCCTGCGGAACGTGGCGCTGCCGGGAGCACGCTCGGACGACCTGGAGCGTCAGGTGTCGCTGCTGCTGGCGGCTCCTGCGGGGCCGCCGGACGTGTGCGTGATCATGATCGGGGCGAACGACGTCACGCACCGGATGTCGGCGACGGAATCGGTGCGGCTTCTCGCCGCGGCGGTGCGGCGGCTGCGGACGGCCGGGGCGGAGGTGGTCGTCGGGACCTGCCCGGACCTGGGGACGATCGAGCCGGTGTACCAGCCGCTGCGGTGGCTGGCGCGGCGGGTGTCGCGGCAGCTGGCGGCGGCGCAGACGATCGTGGTGGTGGAGCAGGGCGGGCGGACGGTGTCGCTGGGGGACCTGCTGGGGCCCGAGTTCGCGGCGAATCCGCGGGAGATGTTCGGGGCGGACAACTACCACCCGTCGGCGGAGGGGTACGCGACGGCGGCGATGGCCGTGTTGCCGACGGTGTGCGCGGTACTGGGCGTGTGGCCGGAAACGGACCGCCTGGAGCCGGACCGTCACGAGAACATGCTGCCGGTGGCGAAGGCGGCGGCGGAGGCGGCGAAGGAGGCGGGCACGGAGGTCACGGGGGCGCGGGCGCCGTGGGCGCTGCTCAAGCACCGCCGGCGCCGTCGCCTCGCGGAGCCGCCACCGGCCACACCGGAGCCGACCCCGTCCCCGGAGGAGGCCCACCGCCCCTGACGAGGACTCCGGGCTACGGCGCCGCGTGCATGCCATCGCCTCGGGCCAGGCCCCACCCACCCCCGTGTGGGCAATCCCCCCGGGCAGGGCACCCGCCCGCCCCCGACATGGCAATCGCCCGGGGCTGGGCACCCGCCCCCGCCCCGTGCGTGCCATCGCCTCGATCCAGGCCCCACCCACCCCCGTGTGGGCAATCCCCCCGGGCAGGGCACCCGCCCGCCCCCGACATGGCAATCGCCCGGGGCTGGGCACCCGCCCCC
>NZ_JBHJTL010000128.1:10674-19939 GCF_042264065.1 Streptomyces sp. NPDC056222
CGTGTGGGCAATCGTCCCGCTGGGCGGGACGGGTGGGCACACGGGACGGCGCCCTTGCGGGCGCGTCCGCCCCGACCGGCCCCCGCACCACGAGGCACGTGCACTCTTCAGGGCCCTGGGGCTCGGGGCGGCAAGGGGCACAAGCGCCTGCAAGGGCGCCGTTCCGTTGTGCCCACCCTCCCCCAGACTCCGTCCGGGGGACCCCCAGCCCCAGCGGAACAGTTGCCCACAACGGTGGAGGGTGCGGTGGGGCGGGGGCACCGCCCCAGCGGAACATTGCCCACAACGGTGGTGGGGCGGGGGCACCGCCCCAGCGGGACGACGGCCCGCAACGGGGTGTGACCCGACCGCGCCGCGGCGGGACAATGGGCTGCATCGGAGGGGCGAGAGGGCGCGCCGCGCGCGCGGACTGAGCGCTCGCTTAGAAAAGAGGTCCGCGTCACACCGTCTGGGCGGTGACCCATGCCGTACGTGCAGGTAGCTTCGCTTTCAGTCCGTCCACCCCGCATTCCCCTGGAGCCGTGATGCCCGAAGCCGTCATCGTCTCGACCGCCCGCTCCCCGATCGGCCGGGCCTTCAAGGGCTCCCTGAAGGACCTGCGGCCCGACGACCTCACCGCGACCATCATCCAGGCCGCGCTCGCCAAGGTCCCCGAGCTGGACCCGCGGGACATCGACGACCTGATGCTCGGCTGTGGTCTCCCCGGTGGCGAGCAGGGCAACAACCTGGGCCGGATCGTCGCCGTCCAGATGGGGATGGACCACCTCCCCGGCTGCACGATCACCCGTTACTGCTCCTCCTCCCTCCAGACCTCCCGCATGGCGCTGCACGCCATCAAGGCCGGCGAGGGCGACGTCTTCATCTCGGCCGGCGTCGAGATGGTCTCCAGCTTCGCGAAGGGCAACTCGGACTCCCTGCCCGACACGCACAACCCGCTCTTCGCCGAGGCCGAGGCCCGCACCGCCGCCGTCGCCGCCTCCGAGGGCTCCACCTGGCACGACCCGCGCGAGGACGGCCTCGTCCCGGACGCGTACATCGCCATGGGTCAGACCGCCGAGAACCTGGCCCGCCTCAAGGGCATCAGCCGCCAGGAGATGGACGAGTTCGGCGTACGGTCGCAGAACCTCGCCGAGCAGGCCATCAAGAACGGCTTCTGGGAGCGCGAGATCACCCCGGTGACGACCCCGGACGGCACCGTCGTCTCCGCCGACGACGGCCCGCGCGCCGGCGTCACCCTGGAGGGCGTGCAGGGCCTCAAGCCCGTCTTCCGCCCCGACGGCCTGGTCACCGCCGCCAACTGCTGCCCGCTCAACGACGGCGCCGCCGCGCTCGTGATCATGTCGGACACGAAGGCCCGCGAGCTCGGCCTGACGCCGCTCGCCCGCATCGTCTCCACCGGCGTCTCGGGCCTCTCCCCCGAGATCATGGGCCTCGGCCCGGTCGAGGCGTCCAAGCAGGCCCTCAAGCGCGCCGGCCTGACCATCGACGACATCGACCTCGCCGAGATCAACGAGGCCTTCGCCGCCCAGGTCATCCCGTCCTACCAGGACCTGGGTCTGGACCTGGACAAGGTGAACGTCAACGGTGGCGCCATCGCCGTCGGCCACCCCTTCGGCATGACCGGCGCCCGCATCACCGGCACGCTGATCAACAGCCTCCAGTTCCACGACAAGCAGTTCGGTCTGGAGACCATGTGCGTCGGCGGTGGCCAGGGCATGGCCATGGTCATCGAGCGCCTCAGCTAAGCCCAGAAGACGCCTCGGCTAACCCCGTCGCGTCCTAGCCGTGACCGAATCTCCCCCAGGATGTGACCTACGTCCCGGGGGAGAGTCATTCCCGCAGGTCACAACCACAACGGGACTAAACACCTGGCCCAAATACCTGTCCATTTCGTGACGTAATGCACTGACAGGGGGCGCACTCCCACGACAAGCTGATGTAGGAAGTCGGGGGGATCGACTCGGAATCGGGAGTACGTCAGTGAGCGCCATGTCTCTTGCCCTGCTGGTGACCACGGCCGCCGCCACGGCCGTGGGCGCCGCCGCCCTGCACGCCGCCCACGGTCTCCGTAAGCAGGTCACCGCTCTGCGTAGCGAACTCGCCACCGCCCACGGGGTGTCCGTACCCCCGGCACGCCAGACGCCCGCGTCCGAGATACGGGCCGCGGTCGCCGAGGCGCTGGCCGAGGAGCGCGAGCGCGAGCTCGCCGAGGCCCGGGCGTTCTGGGCGGCACAGGAGGCCCGTGACGCGGCCGACGCCCCGTCGCTCCTCGGCGGCCTGGGCGGATCCGCCGAGGACGGCCCCTTCTACGTGCCGCGCCAGGCCGATTTCGCCGGCCTGGAGGCCATGGCCCTGGAGGCGATGGAGGCCGAGGCCGCCGCGCTGGACGGCCCCGGCGTCGACAGCGTCCTGGACGAGTTCCCCGAGCTGAACGAGTACGCCGAGGACTCTCCGGAGCTCGCCGCGGCCCGTCGCCGCCACCCCTCGCACCCGGACTTCGTGCCGGTCCAGACGCCCGTGGTCACCGACCACGAGCGCACGGTGGCCCGCCTCGAGGAGCTCGCCGACACGCGCACCGCGCTGACCGACGTGCGCCCCGGGCCGCTCGGCACGCTGGACGTGTACGTCTTCGCCGACGGCACCACGCTCTGCATGACCCCCGGTCACCGGGAGACCGCGGAGCGTCTCGCGGACGCCCTGCGCACCGGCCGTACGCCGGTCCTGCTCGGCGGTTCGGGTGTCTCGGGCGCGTACGCCCTGACGTTCTCCTTCGGGGACGCGGACGACGAGAACGTCTACATCCTCGCCGACCGCGTGATCGCCTCGCTGTAGCCTCCCGGGGCCGTCAGAGCCCCGACCGCTCGGCGGCCTCCCGCACCAGCCTCACGGCCTCGCCCAGTTCCCGTTCCAGGGAGCCGGCCGGGGCCGTTCGCAGAATCTCCGCCAGATCGTTTCCGGCCACGACAAGTTGGTCGGCGACCGCGAACACGCCGGCGTCCGGGATGATCCGCCCGGCGCCCGCCGGCTCCTCTATCCGCTGCGCCAGGAGCGCCAACTCCCTGGCCAGCTCGAGCCCTTCGGCTGCCGCGCCACGCTGGAGACGGCTCTGCGGGGCGGCCCGCAGCCGGTCGGCGAACCGTTCGACGACGGCGGTCAGTTCACTCGTATCAAGCACGGCGCGACCCTACGCGCCCTCCGGGGACTGTTGCCAACGGCCCTTCACTCAGGCACGGTGACGGGAAGGAGCACACGGCAACACGCGTCCGGAGGCGCCGATGTCCCACGCATTCTCCGAAGAGACCCATCGCAACCTGCTCGCCCGCATCCCTCACTGCACCGGTCGTGAAATCTCCGACTGGCTTCGCACCGTCGAGGAAGGCCCCTCCCTCATCCGCTTCGAGGAGAAGGTGAGCTGGCTCCGGGGCGAGCACGACCTCGCGTACGGCCACGCGAAGGCGATCATCCACGAGTACGACCTTCGGCGAGCGGCCCGCCGGCTGCTCTGACACTCCGCACGGGGGCCCGCCCGTGCGGGCCCCCGTCGGACCGCCCCGACAGGGAGAACCATCGTTCCTCATGCCCTGTAGAGTGAGAGAACGATGATTCTCCACTGATGGGGTGATCGGGCGATGGACACGGAATCCGCCGAGCTACGGCTCCTGGAAGCCGCCGAGGCCCTCTTCGACGAGCGCGGCGTGCAGGCGGTCGGCATGGACGCCATCCGCACCGCGTCCGGCGTCTCCCTCAAGCGTCTCTACCAGCTCTATCCGTCCAAGGATCATCTGGTCTGGGCCGTCCTCAACCGCCGCGACGCGGCCGTACGGGAAGCCATCGCCGCCCACGGGGCGAGTCACGCGGGCACCCCGTACGAGCGCGCCCTGGCGGTCTTCGACTACCTCGGCGACTGGTTCGCCGACCCCGGCTTCCGGGGCTGTGCCTTCATCAACACCTTCGGCGAGATGGGCGGCATCTCGGCGGACGTCGCCGACATCGCCCGCGGACACAAGCAGGCCCTGCGGGGTTACTTCGCCGAGCAGACGAACGCCCTCGGTGCGCCGTCCGAGCTCGCCGATCAGCTGGCGCTGCTCGCCAACGGCGCCATGGCCGTCGCCGGCATCAACGGCTCCCCCGAGCCCGCCGCCCAGGCGAAGGAGGCGGCCCGGGTGCTCCTGGACGCCGCGCTCAGGGGCTGAGAACGCCGAGAACGCGGAAGGGCCCGCCCGGCGGAAGCCGGACGGGCCCTTCGTCACACACGAGCGGTGCGTCAGTCGTTCCCTTGCAGGATCGACAGCACGCGCAGCATCTCCAGGTAGATCCACACGAGGGTCAGGGTGAGGCCGAAGGCCGCCAGCCAGGACTCCTCACGGGGGGCGCCGTACGTCACGCCGTCCTCGACCTGCTTGAAGTCGAGAGCGAGGAAGCAGGCACCGAGGATGATGCCGATGACACCGAAGAGGATGCCGAGGCCGCCGCTGCGGAAGCCCAGGCCGTCACCGGCGCCGTCGAAGAGCGAGAAGACCGCGTTGACCAGCATCAGCAGGACGAAGCCGATCGCGGCCGCCATCACGAAGCCGTAGAAGCGGCGGGTCACACGGATCCAGCGCATCTTGTAGGCGATGAGCACACCGGCGAAGACCGCCATCGTGCCGAGGACCGCCTGCGCGACCACACCGGGCGAGATGTAGGTCGAGACCGTGGCCGAGATCACGCCGAGGAAGACACCCTCGAACGCCGCGTAGGCCAGGATCAGCGCGGGCGAGGCCTTGCGCTTGAAGGACTGCACCATCGCCAGGACGAAGGCCACCAGGGCGGCGCCGATGGCGATGCCGTAGGACTTGCCGAGGTTCGCCTCGTCGACGGGCAGCAGGATCCACGCCAGGGCGGCGGTGACCACGACCGTGCCGAGCGTCATGGCCGTACGGCTCACGACGTCGTCGATCGTCATCACATCGCCGCGCGTCTGCGGGGCGCCGAGCTGGGTGTCCTGCGCGTACGGGTTGGTCGCGTACGGGTTCGTCGCGCCATCGGCGTACGGGTTGGTTCCGACGGCGCCCCCGGCCTGCGGCTGCTGCGCGTTGAAACCGGCGTAGCCGTTGTCGCGGCTGAACCCCCGTCGCGAGAAGACCGGGTTGCTGCTCCTCATCTCACTCCTCCATGGCCGCACTGCGCGGCCTTGCGTCAAGAGTAATGCGGAAGCAAAGGAAACTCCCTAGTGCTCGGGGAGGATCTTTCCGAGATCGTTAGAGAGACCCCGCGGTCCAGGAGGGTGAGCTGTGCCCGGAACCGGACTCGAACCGGTACGGCCCGAAGGCCAGCGAGGTTTAAGCTCGCCGTGTCTGCATTCCACCACCCGGGCTTGGCGCGCGGCTCTGCGTTGGCACATGAGCCTATCCGGACGCTTACCCCGTTCAGCGGAACGCTGGCCCGATGTTGTCTTATTTTATTGACGTCTGAGGGTGTGTCAGTGCAGGTAGGGGCCGTCTGACGAAGTGTGACAGGGGTCGCAGGCGCAAAGACACGTACGCCGGAATGACGAAAACTCGCCGCATCTATGTCACATCGCCCTGGGGGCACCGGCCGGCCCCACGCTCCGAGGGCGCCTCAGGGGTCATGTCATACCTCAGGAGGAGGGGCGGGCCCCCCGGTCCGACTCCAGGCTGCCCCAGGAACGGGCACGTGGACGGACGCTCCGGGCCTCAACGCTCGACACGATGGAGTGGTTCCCGAACGTCCGCAGTGACAGGAGTCCCCTCGTGACCACCACCCCCACCGTGTCCCGCGCCACCGCGGTGGCCGCCCGCGCCACGGATCTCTCGAAGGTCTACGGACAGGGCGAGACCCAGGTGGTCGCCCTCGACCAGGTCACCGTGGACTTCCGCCAGGGCGAGTTCACCGCGATCATGGGCCCCTCCGGCTCCGGCAAGTCCACCCTGATGCACTGCGTCGCCGGCCTGGACTCCTTCTCCGCCGGTTCGGTCCGCCTCGGCGAGACCGAGCTGAGCACCCTGAAGGACAAGCAGCTCACGCAGCTGCGCCGGGACAAGATCGGCTTCATCTTCCAGGCGTTCAACCTGCTGCCGACCCTGACGGCCATGGAGAACATCACGCTGCCGATGGACATCGCCGGCCGTAAGCCCGACAAGCAGTGGGTGGAGAAGGTCATCGACATGATCGGCCTGTCCGGCCGGCTGAGCCACCGCCCCGCGCAGCTCTCCGGAGGCCAGCAGCAGCGCGTCGCCGTGGCCCGCGCGCTGGCCTCCCGCCCCGAGATCATCTTCGGTGACGAGCCGACCGGAAACCTGGACTCGCGCTCGGGCGCCGAGGTGCTGGGCTTCCTGCGCAATTCGGTACGGGAGCTGGGCCAGACGGTCGTCATGGTCACCCACGACCCGGTCGCCGCGTCCTACGCGGACCGGGTGATCTTCCTCGCGGACGGCCGGATCGTCGACGAGATGATCGCCCCGACGGCGGACGGCGTGCTGGACCGCATGAAGGCCTTCGACTCGAAGGGCCGCACGAGCTGAGGCGGCGGCGCCTCGCCGCGCCGTCCCGGGGCCCCGCCCCGGAGCCCCGCCCACGCGGGGACCGTGACGGCGCCCGGCCGCGAGCCGGCTGCGCCCCGTCCTCCCCGCCCTCTCACTTCCCGGCCCGCCGCAGGCGCCGGCCCCACTCCAGGACACACATATGTTCCGTACCGCCTTGCGCAACGTGCTCGCGCACAAGGCCCGGCTGCTGATGACCGTGCTCGCCGTCATGCTCGGCGTGGCCTTCGTCTCCGGCACCCTGGTCTTCACCGACACCCTCTCCCAGGCCTTCCGCAGCCAGTCGGCCAAGAGCTACGACGACGTCGCCGTCGCCGTCAGCATGTACCCGAGCCCCGAGGAAGCGGCCAAGACGCCCGGCCTCTCGCAGGACGTCATCGACCGCATCGGCAAGCTCGACGGTGTCACCTCCGTCTCCGGTCGGGTCGACGGCTTCGCCGGCGTGCCCGACAAGGACGGCAAGCTGATCGGCGTCGGCTGGTCCAACAAGGGCACCAACTTCGCCCCCGGCGCCGACGGCAAGGACCGGGCGTACGACTTCACCCAGGGCGCCGGCCCGCTGCAGGACGGCCAGATCGCGCTCGACCAGGCCACCGCGGCCAAGGGCGGCTACAAGGTCGGCGACACGGTCCGCGTCGCCACCAACGGCCCGGTGAAGGAGTACACCCTCTCCGGTGTGTTCACCACCGAGGACGGCGCGGTCAGCGCCGGCGGCAGCCTGGTCCTCTTCGACAACCCCGTCGCCCAGCAGCAGTACGTGAAGCCGGGCTTCTACCGGGACGCCACCGTCGTCGCCGCCCCCGGCACGGACGCCGACAAGCTCCTGGACGAGGTCCTGAAGGTCGTCCCGAAGGCCGCCACGGCCCAGACCGGCCAGGCGCTCGCCGACCAGCAGGCCAAGGACATCGAGGCGGGGCTCGGCGCGCTGAAGCAGGTCCTGCTCGGCTTCGCCGGCATCGCCCTCTTCGTCGGCGTGTTCCTGATCGCGAACACCTTCACCATGCTGGTGGCCCAGCGCACCAAGGAGCTCGCGCTGATGCGCGCCGTCGGTGCCTCGCGCAAGCAGATCACCCGCTCCGTCCTCGCCGAGGCCGGTCTGGTCGGCCTGATCGCCTCGGTGGTCGGCTACGGCCTGGGCATCGCGCTCGCCGTCGGGCTGCGCGCCGGCATGAACGCCTTCGACCTGAAGGTGCCGGACGGCCCGCTGGTCCTCGGCACCACCCCGCTCGTCGCCGCGCTCGCCGTCGGCATCCTGATCACCATGTTCGCCGCCTGGCTGCCCGGCCGCCGCGCCGCGAAGATCCCGCCGGTCGCCGCCATGAGCAGCGTCCACGCGGCGGCGACCACGAAGTCGCTGGTGGTCCGCAACTCCATCGGCGCCGCGCTCACCGCGCTCGGTGCGGTCCTGATCGTGCTCGGCGCCGGCAAGGGCGGCGACGACGGCCGGATGTTCATCGCGGGGGGAGCCTTTGTCACCCTCATCGGTGTGATCGTGCTGATCCCGCTGCTCTCCCGCCCGGTGATCGCCGTGATCCGCCCGCTCTTCGTCGGCCTCTTCGGGGTCTCCGGCAAGCTCGCCGGCCTCAACGCGGTCCGCAACCCGCGCCGTACCGGCGCCACCGCCTCCGCGCTCGCCATCGGTCTGACCCTGGTCACCGGCCTGTCCGTGCTCGGTACGACGGTCGGCTCCGCCCTGGACAAGATGACGACGGACCAGATCCGCGCCGACTACATGATCTCCATGGCCAGCGGCGGCGGTATGAACACGGACGCGCTCGCCGCGATCGAGAAGGCCCCGGGCGCCACCGCCGTCTCGCCGCAGCTGGCCGGCTGGTTCTCGCTGAACGGCAAGGACGTCTCGGCCTCCGGTGTCACCCCGGGCGACATCGAGCGGCTCATCAAGCTCGACACCGTGAAGGGCTCGCTCGACTCGCTCGGCGAGGGGAAGATCGCGGTCGCCGAGAAGACCGCGACCAAGCAGGGCTGGAAGGTCGGCGACACGCTGCCGGTCGAGTTCGGGGACAAGCAGAAGGGCAAGCTGACGGTCGGCGCGGTCTTCGAGGACAGCGAGTTCGTCTCGCCGGTCGTGATCGACGCGGAGATCATCACCGCCCACGAGCAGCAGTCCTACATCCCGCAGATCTTCGTCTCGATGGACGGCGGCGCCTCGGCGGCCAACGAGAAGGCGCTCGCGAAGGCCATGGGCGACAACCCGGCCATCACCGTCATGGACCAGAAGGACATCCGTGACCTGTTCGGCGGCCAGATCAACATGCTCCTGAACATCATGTACGGCCTGCTGGCGATGGCCCTGCTCATCGCGATCCTGGGCGTCGTGAACACCCTGGCCATGTCCGTCTTCGAGCGGCAGCAGGAGATCGGCATGCTGCGGGCGATCGGCCTGGACCGACGCCGCGTCAAGCGGATGGTCCGTCTGGAGGCCGTGGTCATCTCGCTCTTCGGCGCCGTGGTCGGCATCGGTCTCGGCTCGTTCCTCGGCTGGGCGATCGGCGAGACGATGAAGAGCAGCCTGCCGGGCTACGCGCTGGTGCTGCCCTGGGACCGGATCGGGATCTTCCTGGTCCTGGCCGGACTGGTCGGCGTGCTGGCCGCCATGTGGCCGGCCCGCAGCGCGGCGAAGCTGAACATGCTGGCCGCCATCAAGGCCGAGTAACCGCGGTACGCGCGAGGCGAAGGGCCGGGCTCCCCCTGAACCGGAGCCC
>NZ_JBHJTL010000129.1:0-19833 GCF_042264065.1 Streptomyces sp. NPDC056222
CACAAGCACCCCTCACCGCGATGTTACTGAGGTCTTTTCTGTTGGGGCGTCAAGGTACGCGTGGGGCGTTGTTGTGGTAACACAATGGGCGCACCGATGGGCGCGCCCGTCACCGGGCGCGCCAGGGGTGTCGTACGGACGTACTAGGCGGGAGCCGCCAGTTCGGCCCAGACCGTCTTTCCGGGGGAGCCGGGCCTGCGCTCGATCCCCCAGTCCAGGCAGAGCCGCTGCACGATGAACATGCCGTGCCCGCCGGGCCGCCCGGCCCGGTGCGGGGTGCGCGGCGCGGGCTGCCCCGCGCCACGGTCGGCGACCTCGAGCCGCAGCACCTTGGCCCGCCTCAGCACGCGCAGCACCTCGGGGCCCTCGGCGTGCAGACAGGCGTTGGTGACCAGCTCGGAGACGACCAGCAGGACGTCCTCGGCGGCGGCCCTGGCGTCGGCCGTGGCGGCCGGCAGCCAGCCCCAGTCGTAGAGCGCCGTCCTCGTGAAATCACGGGCGAGCGGAACGGTGCCGCTGGTGGCGCCGAGCGCGAGCGTACGCACGTCGAGATCGACGGCGCCCACGACGGGGTCCACCGACTCCTCGATCTCCCTGCCACCGGCAGCAGTGTCCATCAGCGCTTCACCTCACCGATTCAACCGACTCAACGGAATCAACCGATTCACCAGACAACGGACGAAACCGGGGCTCTCCTGCCCGGTCTTTTCCTGACGACACCCGTCGCTCAGTCGGACAGTGCCGCCGCGAGCGAGTCGTGCACGGTGAAGACGACGTCCGCACCGGTGATCTCGAAGACCCGGGCCACCACCGGCCGCATCCCCGCCAGATGGACCCCGCCCCCTGCGGCGTCGGCCTTCAGCCGGGCTCCGAGGAGCACGTTGAGTCCGGTGGAGTCGCAGAAGTCGAGGCGCGAGCAGTCGACGACGAGCCGTGACCGGCCGGCGTCGAGCGCGTGGTCGAGTGGCGTACGCAACACGTCGGCCGTGTGGTGATCGAGCTCACCCACCGGGGTGAGGATCTCGGTCGCCCCCACGGTGCGGACCTCGACCCGCAGCCTCCCCGGCTGCGCGCTGCCGATGTTCTGGCGGTCCATGCCCGTGCCTCTTCTCGCTCTCGCGGATGCCGGTTGACGTGCCACGAACCATACAAGCGACGTGCCAAGGCTTGCACATGAACTCCACCACATAGTAGAGCAAACCCGACAATTGACACTTGCAACCATGCGTGTCGAGCAGGTAGGGCTAGTAAGGCACATTCGAAACGGCCGGCTATGGAGGCGCCGCAAACCGCAGCAGGAAGAAACGATGGAGGAGACCATGTCACCCCGGCTCGACGCCCCGCGTACCCCCGACGCGCCGTCGGCAGATACAACTCCGCCCCCCACCCTCAGCCTTCCCCAGCAGCTCGACGGAGACCTGACCGAGGACCTTCCCGAGATCGGGCCCTTCGACCGGGTCGACCCGATCGACGCCCGGGCGCTCTCGAAGACGCTGTTCGCCCGGCTCGACGCCCTCGAAGAGGGCACCCACGAGTACGCGTACGTCCGCAACACCCTGGTCGAGCTCAACCTCGCCCTGGTCAAGTTCGCCGCCTCCCGGTTCCGCTCCCGCAGCGAGCCGATGGAGGACATCATCCAGGTCGGCACGATCGGTCTCATCAAGGCCATCGACCGCTTCGAACTGGCCCGCGGCGTCGAGTTCCCCACCTTCGCGATGCCGACGATCGTCGGCGAGATCAAGCGCTTCTTCCGCGACACCTCGTGGTCGGTGCGCGTCCCGCGCAGGCTTCAGGAGCTCCGCCTCGACCTCGCCAAGGCGGGTGACGAGCTGTCCCAGCGGCTCGACCGCGCGCCGACCGTCGGCGAACTCGCCGAGGAGCTCGACCTGAGCCGCGACGAGGTCGTCGAGGGCATGGCCGCCAGCAACGCGTACACCGCGAGTTCGCTGGACGCCCAGCCCGACGAGGACGACGGCGAGGGCGCGCTCGCGGACCGGATCGGCTACGAGGACCACGGCATCGAGGGCATCGAGTACGTGGAGTCCCTCAAGCCGATGATCGCCTCGCTGCCGCCCCGCGACCGGCGCATCCTCTCCCTCCGCTTCGTCGCCGGCATGACCCAGTCGGAGATCGGCGAGGAGCTGGGCATCTCCCAGATGCACGTCTCCCGGCTGCTCTCCCGGACGCTGGGCAGGCTGCGCAAGGGGCTGACCCTGGAGGAGTGACCTTCGCGCTCCCCGAATGACGTGTGGAAAGGGCCCGTTCTTCACCGGACGGGCCCTTCCGCGTTATTGACGGACCACCCGGAATGGGACACATTGAGCCCGGGGTTCAGGGGGGAATCGCATGGTTTCTGCGTACGCGGAACTGGAAGAGCGGATGCGTGGCAGGCTCGGGGGCAGAGAGTGTCTCCATGTGCCGTCGTGCCGCTTCGGTCTCTATCTGGCGTTGCGTCACTGGTGCAGACCCGGCGGACGCGTGCTGATGTCCCCGGTCAACGACGACGTCATCTTCTTCGTGGTCCTCGCCGCCGGACTGCGTCCCGTCCAGGCGCCGCTCGACCCGCGCGACGGCTCGATCGACACGGCGGCCGTGCCCGATTCCGTATGGCGCGGACTCTCCGCCGTCCTGACCACCAATCTGTACGGGAATCCCGACCCCGCGCCCGAACTGCGGTCCCGTTGCGATGCCTTGGGAATCCCCCTCCTGGAGGACGCCGCCCACGCCATCGGCTCCGAGATCGGCGGCAGACCGGTCGGCACCTGGGGCGAGGCGTCCGTGTTCAGCCTCTCCAAGCACACCGGCGCCAAGACCGGAGGCTTCCTCGCCCTCGCGGACCCCGCCCTGCGGGCGGAACTGGCCGCAGCACGCGACGAGTTGCTCCACCCGTCGCGTACGACCGCCGAACTCGCCTATCTCGTACGGCCGTACGCCGAGGCGACCGTACGCGGACTGCGCCTGGTCAAGGCTGCGCACGCCACGCTCCGGCTGCTCGGGCAGCAGGAACGCGAGGAGATCCGGATGCCGCTGCGGGCCGGCGAGCTGAAGCAGGCCCTCGCCGCCGCGCCCGGGCTCGCGCCCTTCCACTCCTGGGTCCGCGTCGACATGCACGACTACCGCCTCGGTCCGGGGCCCGGCCGGCTGCGCCGCACCGGACGGCTCCTGGCCCGCCTCGACGCCACCCTCGCCACGCACCGGGCCGGTACGGAGCGGCTCCTTGCGAGCGAGTGGGGCGCGGGCACGGACCCGGGCACGGTCCAGCCGCTCTTCCGCGTGCCCCTGCTCGTCGAGGACCGGGACGCGGCCATCGCCGCCCTCGCCCGCCGCCGGATCGTCACCGGCTACCTCTACGACCCGCCGCTGGACACCTACGCGGGCGAGCTGTTCACCGACCCCTCCCCCGCCCCGGAGCCGGCGGCCTGGTTCGCCCGCCACGCCCTTCCGGTGGACCCGCGGCGGGCGGGCGAGGTGATCGAGGTGCTGCGCGCGGCGGGCGTCCGGCCGATCCGCACGCCGGCCGACCTCGCCGGACCGGACGACACGTCGTCGCGGCGCGGCGACCGTGGCTGAGGCAGTCCGGCTGCACAAGCCGGCGGAGGGGGAGCGGGACCGAGAGCCGTCGGAGGCCGACCCGCCCGAGACCGGCTCCGGCGGGGACTCCATGTTCCGCAACGCGTACGCCCTCATGCTGTCCACCGGCGTCTCGGCGGCGCTCGGGCTCGGCTTCTGGCTGGTCGCCGCCCGCTACTACACCGAGGAGGCCGTCGGGCAGGGCTCCGCCGCCATCGCCGCGCAGCGGCTGCTCGCCTCGATCACCGCGACCACCATGATCGGCGCCGTCGTCCGCTACGTGCCCCGCGCCGGCCGGACCACCGGCCTCCTGGTCCGCCGCATCTATCTGGTCAGCTCGGTCGTCGTCGCGCTGGCCTGCGGAGTCTTCCTGCTCACCATCGACTGGTGGGGCCCCTCGTACGCGCCGCTCGGCACGCTCTCCGCCGGGCTCTTCTTCACCGCGTCCTGCGTCGGCTGGGCGCTGCTGACCCTCCAGGACGGGGTCCTCACCGGGCTCAGGCGCGCCTTCTGGGTGCCCGTGGGCAACGCCGGCTTCTCCATCGGCAAGCTGCTGCTGCTCGTCGCCTTCGCCACCACCATGCCGGTCCTCGGCGTCTTCGTCTCCTGGTCGGCGGCGATCGCCCTCTCCGTCGTCCCGCTCGGCTGGCTCGTCTTCCGCCGGCTCATCCCCCGGCAGGCGCGCGCCGACCGCGACCGCGAACCGCCCGCCATGCGCGAGATCGGCCGCTTCATGGCCGGGGACTCCGTCGGCGCGCTGTTCAGCCTCGCCATGATCAACCTGCTGCCGGTGATGGTCGCCGTCCGCTTCGACGCCGCCCACAACGCCTTCTTCTACACCGCGTACACCGTCGGCGGCACGATGGAGTTCATGGCCATCAACATGGCCTCCTCGCTCACCGCGCACGCCTCGCACAGCCCCGAGTCCCTCGCCGAGGGCGTCCGCGGCGCGCTGCGGCGCATGGCGCTGCTGCTCGTCCCCGTCGTGCTCGTGCTGGTCGTCTTCGCCCCGCAGATCCTCTCCCCGTTCGGCGCGGACTACGCCGACCACGGGACGATGGTGCTGCGGCTGCTCGCCGCCGCCGCGCTCCCCCGCGTCGCCGTCGAGCTGTACATCGGCGTTCTGCGCGTCCAGGGGCGTACTGGCGCGCTCGCCGTCCTCCAGGGCGCGATGTGCGTCCTCGTCCTGGGCAGCGCGGCCCTGCTCCTCGGCCCCGTCGGGATCTCCGGCGCCGGACTCGCCATGCTCGGTTCGATGACCCTGATGGCGGCTGCCTCCGCGCCCGGTCTGCGATCCGCGCTGAAGGGCGGGCGCAAGGAGGTCGAGTACGGCACGAACTGGGCGCGTCGCGCCGCCGAGCGGAGCGGCTACGAGGCGGAGTGGACACGTGGGGGCGCGGCGGCGGACACGGTGACGCCGGCCTTCGGGCTGCCGGTGTACGTACCGCGTCCGGAGCCCGAGCCGGAGCGCGCGGCGGACCCCGGGGCCGCGGGGGACGACGGGCCCGCGACCTGGCTGTGGCTGCTCCTCGGCCTTGCCACCGGCCTCTTCTGGATCCCGCTCGCCCGTGCGGGCAGCCTGGGCCTGGACCACCTGTCCGGTACGCGGCTGATCACCGCGCTGCCCCCGGTCACCCTCACGGCGGGCATCCTGCTGATCGTGCTGCACGTGGCGGTGGTGTCGCTGCGCCGGATCCGTCCGCTGCTCGCCGCGACGATCCTGCTCGCCACCTTCCTCGCCCTGCACACCGCGCCGCCGCTGCTCGGCATCCGTCCGGACCCGGCGGCGGGGCCCGGTGCGGGCCTGGTCCCGGACCCCGCGCTGCCGGTGCTGCCGATCGCGGCCCAGGGGCTGTGCCTGTTGCTGGTGGCGGTACTGCTGCGGGTCCTCGGCGCCGGTGGGCGGATCACCCTCTGCGTGGTCTGGGTGCTGGTCTGGACGGGCTGGGCGGCCCAGCACGCCTTCGCGGCGGCCCCGCTGCCCGTTCTGCTGGGGCTGTGCGGGGCCACCATGGCGGCGGTCGCGGTGCGCGGGCTCAGGCGCCGCTGACCGCGAGCGCCGCACCGCCCCGGAGCCGACCGGGCTCCGGGGCGGCAGGGATCACCGGCCGGCCGTGGGGAACACGAAGAAGCCGGCGTCGGTGCTGACGTAGCCGTAGCCGGACTGCTTGGAGAAGAGCGGGACGTTGTCCGACGGCAGGTCCTTCACGAGGACGTTCTTCGTGCGGGCGTCGACCGCGAGCACGGTGTCGTCGCTCTCCTCCGTCGTGCCGTACAGCACGCCCCCGTTCGGGGAGAGGCGCAGCGGCGTCATCAGCTTCTCGCCCTCCTTCTGCACCCAGACCTCCTTGCCGTCCGCGACCTGCCAGACGGCGGTGCCCTTCTCGGTGGCGGCCGCGGCGAGCTGGTGGTCGGCGGAGAAGACCGACGAACCCTCGGTGTTGATCGTGTCGCCGGGGAAGTCCTCGTAGGCGTACCTCGTGGAGCCGCCGATCTGCTTGCCGCTCGCCAGGTCGTACGTCGCCGTGACCCATGTGTCGGTCAGGAAGGCACCGGCACCCCACGCGGTGAGGATCCGGCCGTCGCGGACGTCGAGGACGCGAATGCTGCCGCTGGTCCGCACGCCCTTGTCGTCGAGCTCCACACCCTTGGGCGGGGTGACGTCGTCGCTGCTCCAGACCTTCGCGCCGGTGGCGAGGTCGGACATGACGAGCTCTTCCGGATCCGTCTCGTACGTGGACCCGTTGTTCACGTGGAAGGTGTACTTGCCGGTGATCAGCGGGGCGTGGCCCGAGCCGCCGTCGATGTCCTTGTTGCGGGGGTCGAACGAGCAGCTCGCCTGGAGCCCGCCGCAGGTGATCTTGCGGGGCTGCCCGCCGCCGATCGGGGTGAGCTGCAGCGTCGCCTGGTCCGCCTGCTCGATCAGGTGGCCCTCGTGGACGTGGAAGGGGGTGTCGCCCTTGTGCTCGGCCTTGCCCAGCTCGGTGCCGTCGCTTCCGTAGACGGTGATCGTGGTGGTGGTGCCCTCCGCGCTCAGCCCGTCGGACTCCGTCGTGCTGGTGGTGCGGACCTCGAACGCCGGCACGCCGTCGCGCCAGGTCGTGGCGGCGACACGGTCGGCCGTCACCTTGAGGGTCTTCCGCACGGCTCCGGTCTTCACATCGCGGAACTCCAGGTTGACGGGGCCCGGTTGATCGGTGGAGTGGAGGAGGCCCGTCGTACCGTCGAGCGGGTCGTCCTTGTAGCCCCCGCCCGCCGCGTACTCGCCCGCGCCGGTCTTGACGAAGAGGAAGGCGTCTCCGAGGTCGATGGCGTCGGCACGCGGCAGGCTCCACGCCTGCTTGTCGGCGAGGCCGGGTATCGCGGGGCCGCTGTAGACCGGGCCTTCGGCCTTCGGGGCATCCTTCGGCGTCCCCGAGGCACCCTTCTCCGGGGCCTTGCCGGCTTCCGGACCGTCGGAGGAGCCGCAGCCCGCGACGAGCCCGAGCGACAGGACGAGACCTGCCGCCATCACTGTGTACTTGTTCATGTCCCCGTTGCTTTCCGCCTGTTATGCATCACTGGGGTGACTCGGCGGATCGATCCGCATGATCACCAGGCAGAAGCATAGGCTCCGCTAATGGCGTGGAACGCGCTGCCCGAAGTACGGATCCGAGCCCGCCGCCCTGTATCCCTCGAGCGCGGGGCCGGAGTTGACGGTCAGATCGCAGTTCGGCCCCGGTACGGCCCGGTTCCAGTGGACGTACGCCCGGACCTTCGGCAGCTTCGGAGCCACCTCGGGGATCTCCTTGTACCAGTCGCGCTGACGCTCCGGCCGGCGCGGATCGGGTGCGGTCGCGAACTCCGACAGCATGACGGGCTTGTTCGCGGAGACGTTCTCGCGCAGCCATTCGTAGCTCGGCCGCTGACTGGCTTCGAAGTCCAGCCAGTTGGGCGACTTGTGGCACTGGTAGTAGTTGTACTGGTCCATGCCGATCCAGTCGACGTACGCGTCCCCCGGGTAGAGCGCCTTCATCTGCTCCTTGTGGCCGAGATAGCCGGAGACGGTCCACACCCACACCACGTTGCGCACTCCCAGCTTCTCGAAGCGGTCGCGCAGATGGCGGTAGGCGGCGACGTACTCGGCCGGGGTCCCTGCACCCTCCTTGATCCGGAAGTCGGTCTCCTGGTCGAAGGAGAAGAAGACCCGCTTGCCGTAAGCCTTGATGCGCCGCGCCTGCGGATCGATGATCGACTCGTCGTACATCCCGGAGGCGATGTTCTTCCAACCGAGCTGGTTCTCGCTCCAGTTGGCGTGGTGCTTCTCCTTCCAGACCGTGGACTCCCAGGCCAGCATCAGCAGCCGTTCGCGGCCCAGCTCCTGCTCGTCGGGGGTGAGGAGTTCGCCGTCGACCGGGTTCCCGGACATGTCGTGGTACGTGTAGACGAGGTCGAGCTTGCGCCCGATCTTCTTCTCGAAGGCGTACACCGGCCGGGTGAGCGAGCTGTCGGCGTCGTACGGGATGTAGGCGCCCCACCAGGCTCCGCAGGGCAGGACGAGGTCGGCGTCGGGGGCGCAGCGGTCGTCGCCGTCGGCGTTGGTGGCCCAGACGCCTATCCCGGCGGCGAGCGCGGCGACCGCGGCGAGGGCGATCGCGGTGTGGGCCCGTCGCTGCGGCTCGGCATGGCGTCCGCTCATCGCCCGCCACCGGGCTTTCGTTTGGCCCGGGCGCGGCTGCTCTCGCGCTCGGCGGCACCCCGCGTGGCGGCGGGCAGCGGCACGCCCGGCAGGACGGCGACGACGGTCACGAAGACGGCGAGGGCGACCAGGAACGCGGTGGTGGAGAAGGCCTCCACCAGGAACAGCGAGGTCGCGGCGAGCGTGGCGAGCGAGAGGCTGACGGGTGCGGCGAGCGCCAGCGCCTCGAGTCGGGCCCCCGGCCGCAGTCCGCCCGGCTGCGGGTGGAGCAGCGCGAGACCGGGCGCGAGGGTCACGAAGGCGAGGACGGGGATCCAGCGCAGTGGGGAGCCGCCCGGCAGCGCGGTCGCACCGAGCGCGAGCCAGCCGGAGGCCGCCAGGGCCACTCTGAGCTGGAGGTGGGCGTGGGCCATGGCGTACTCCAGGTGCTCGGGTGCGGTCGGTCAGGACGCGGTGGACGGCGGCCGGTACTCCAGGACGAGTCCGTGCTCGCTCTCCTCCACCACGTGGAAGAGCGGGGAGCGCTTGAGGTCCTCGCGGAGGGTCCGGAAGCTGCCGGGCGGCAGATAGCCCTCGCCGATGACGGCCTTCTCCTGCGTCGGGGTGAGGACGACGAACGCGGGACGGCCCTCCGGGATGCCCCGGGCGAGATAGCCCGCCGGGTCCTTCAGCATCTTCAGGTTCTCCGGCACTTCCTGCTCGGTGAAGAACCAGCGCTCGTAGTGGTCGTAGCGGTAGTAGGCGCCGGGGAAGGAACCGGTGGTGGCGAGGATCAGCGCACCGTCCGGCGCCCGGTCGTAGGCCCGCCGGGTGAGGGCGAGTTCGGCCGGCGGGGCGTAGTGCATCCCCTCCTTGCCGTAGTAGGAGGGCAGGAAGCCGGCCAGCAGCGCGGCGACGGCGAGCGGCAGCGCGACGGCGGCGGTACGGCGTGCCCACACGGCTTTCCTGCCGACGGCGCCCGCCGCGGGGACGAGGGCGGCCGCGGCGAAGAACGCGGTGCCGGGCAGGCCGAAGAGATAGACGCGGAAGAGCATTTCGCCGCCGTAGTCGTTGACGGCGAACATGGGTACGGGAGCGGCGGCGGCGAGCAGCAGCGGCAGGGCGCTGCGGACGAGTCTGCGGCGCAGCAGAACGGCCGTGCCGGCGAGTGCGGCGAGCGCGAGCACCATCAGGATGTTGGCGGTGCCGACCAGCTCGGGGCCGGGCCCGGTGGGTTCCCCCGCGTATCCGGCACGGGAGTTGGAGAGCAGGTCGCCGGCCGAGTCCTTGAGGGTGCTCATGGTCTCCAGGAAGAGCACCCGGCCCATGGTGAGGTCCCAGGCCAGCATGATGAGGCCGGTGACGACGAGCAGTCCGATGTTGCGGTAGCGGCGGGTGAGGCAGAGCGCGAACAGGGTGGCGCAGAGCATCACCGGTGTGAGCTGGTGCGAGGCGTTGATGGTCGCGATGAGCGGGGCGATGATCAGGACACAGATCGCGCGCTGCTTGAGCGTCGTGGGCGGCGGAACGGCGGCCGCGGCCGGGTCGAGCGTGGTGCGGTCGCGCAGCCGTCCCGCCGAGCCGGGCCGGACGAAGTGCCGGACGACGACGGCGAAGACGGTCAGATAGAGCAGATACGAGAAGCCCTGCGGGGAGAGGTAGTCCTGGCCGACCCAGTTGGCCAGCTGGAAGATCCACACCCCGGTCCACACCAGCCGCCAGTCGTCGCTGAAAGTGCGGTAGATCAGCAGCAGGACGGGGAGGGTGAGCAGGCCGAGGGCGATCGGCGCCCAGTTGATGAACGAGGCCGCCGAGTCCACGCCGAAGGCCCGTACGAGCGCCGCGTCGAGCGAGAAGAACCCGGGCCACTGGTCGTACGCGGACATGCCGCCGGACAGCTCCCGCTGCGGGTACACCGTGCCCTCGACGAGCAGCCGGCTGATCACGGCGTCGTGCTTCGACGCCCAGGCGTAGCGCACGGAGTCGTAGAGGACCGCCGGCGGCGCCTTGAGCGCCACGAGCATGGCGACGCTGTACGTGGCAGGCCACCACGGCGCGGTCCCGGCCCGCCGGAGCGTGACCAGGAAGCCGCAGGTCAGGACGGCGAGGGAGGCGTAGTACGCGAGCGGGAACCGGTCGAGGAGCCCGTAGTCGGCGATGTCACGGAAGCCGATCCGGGGCAGTGCGTACAGCCAGAGCGCCGCGGCCACGAGCAGCGGCAGCACGCTGAAGACGGTCTGCGGGCTGGGGAGGGAGCGCGAACGGACCGGCGCCGTCCCGTGCGGCCGGGCGTCGGGAAGCGACGGCGCACTGCTTCCAGCGGCCGGTGCGGACACACGTTGCTGCACGGTGACACTCCCCCCACGAACCCCACGAACTGTCCCCTTCAGCGAAGTATAGGAACGGACTTCGCCTTTGTACGCGTATTCAACCCCCTTACCCCATAAGGGAGTTGACGATCACCATCAGCCCGCGAACTCCGGCCCCCTGAGCAGCGCGCGGGCCCTGCGGTACATCCGCCAGCCGACCGTCGGCAGCGAGTCCGGATACGGCGCCGCCTTGGCTCCGCGCCCCTCCATCCAGTTCTCGATGTCGGCGACGGTGTGGCCGCGGCGCAGGATCAGCCGGGCGATCCGGTACCGCTCGTCGGACTCCGAGCTGAGGGCGTGCCGGACGGCGACGGCCGAGACGTATCCGGCGGCGACGGCGGCCCGGCGCACGGCCGGGCTGTTGTAGCCGTGCGGGTAGGCCAGGTGGCGGACCTCGTGCCCGAGCACGTCCTCCAGGACGGCCTTCGACTCGCGCAGCTCGCGCCTGAGGTCCCCCGGCCCCAGGGTGTCGAGCTGCGGGTGGGTGACCGTGTGGCCGCCGACCTCCATCCCGTACTGCTCGAGTCGCGGCGCCTGGCCCAGCGTCATCATCGGCGCGGGCGGCAGCAGGCACGCCCGGCCCGGAGTGATCGCCCCGGTGGTCAGATACGCGGTGGCGGGCAGTTCGCGCGCGGCGAGCGCCTCGGCGGTCGGCCCCGGCAGATCGGCGAAGCCGTCGTCGAAGGTGAGGACGACGGGCCGGGGCGGCAGCGGGGCGCGGCGGGCGAAGTGGTCGGCGAGGGTGCCGACGGTGACGGGGGTCCGTCCGCTGTCGACGATCGCGTCGAGCTGGGCCCCGAACTCCTTGGGCGTCACCGTGAATTCGGCGATCCAGGCGGGCGGGTCGTCCATGACCGCGTGGTAGAGCAGAACGGGGATCCGGGTGTGGGCGGGCGCGCTCATCTCACGCCTCGCATCCGGAGACGGGCCTTGGCGTAGCCGATGGGTCCGTAGATCATTCCGCGTCGCTCCAGTCGGGAGAGGCTGCGAGGCCAGGGGTGGGCGGGAACACCGTGCTCGCCGGGGACGGTGTGGTCCCCCGGGACGCCGTGGTCGCCGGCGGCTTCCCGGTGGGCGGTCATGTGCTTCGCGTACACGAGCCCGCGGGGCAGCCGGGCGAGGAGCGCGGGCAGCAGCGACGGCCGGCGTACGAGGGTGGCGGTGAGGTACGCGGTGAGGCCGGCGCCGTAGCCGTACGCCTGGTTCCGCAGGTCCTGCCAGGTCTCGCGGTGGTGGTGCCACACCAGGGCCTCGGCGGTGTAGCGGAGCCGGAACCCGGCGGAGAGGACGGCGACGAAGGCGTACAGGTCGTCCCCGCCGCGGGCGGCCGTGCCGGTGCCGGTGGCCGGGTCGAAGCCGCCGACGGCCTCCAGCGCCCGCGCCCGGAAGGCCATGTTGGCGCCGGATCCGAAGCTGCCCGCGGTGAACGGGAAGAGCGGTTCGTCGGCGGGCGGGCGCAGCGGGTCGTACAGCCGGGGCGCGAAGCCCTTGGCGAAGCCGCCGTGGGATTCGAGGAGGATCTGGGCCGGGGTGCGCAGCCTGGCGGGCAGGATGAGGCCGGTGACGCAGCCGAGCCGGGGGTCCGCCGCGAAGGGCGCGGTGAGGGCGGTCAGCCAGTGCGGATCGGCGACGACGTCGTCGTCGGTGAAGGCGACGACCTCCCCGCGGGCGTGGGCCAGGCCGGTGTTGTGGGCGACCGCGAGTCCGGGGGTGTCCTCGCGGACGTACCGGACGCGGTCGGCGTACTTCCGGGTGACGAGCTCCTCCGTCTCCCGCGTGGTGGGCGCGTTGTCGACGACGAGGAGTTCGTGGTCGGGGTGGTCCTGGTCGAGCAGGGAGTCGAGGGCGCGGGCGAGCTGGTCGGCGCGCTCGCGGGTGGCGACGACGACGGTGGCGCGCGGCGGTACGGCTTCGGGCGCTTCGGGCTCTGTCGGCTCGTCGCCGGGGCGGGCGAGCCCGGGCCGGGCGAGCGCCGCCAGCACCTCGGCGGCGTCCGCGCCTTCGGGGACGTGCCCGAGCACGGTGGCGGCGGGCCGGCCGCGGAGCCGTACGAGCGCGTACACGTCACCGGCGACGGGGGGCGGTCCCCCAGGAGCGGGCCGGAAGGAGAGGACGGGTCCGTCGGGCGAGTCGAGATCGAGGTCGACGACGGAGAGGGCCTGCGTGCGGTTCATTCGGGTTCCCCCGGCGGAGGTGAGGGCGGACGGCTCGGTGGATCGACGTGGCTGCGCGGCGGCCTGCGCCCCGGTCATCCACCGGGGCGCAGGCGGGCGAGCCGGTTGAGGGTGCGGCGGCCGCGCGCGGCGAGCGCCGGCCGGTTCCGTACGAAGCTGTGGGCGCGGCGGGACGGCTCGCGGGACAGCCAGTAGAGCCCGGCGCGCACCCCCGTGCGGACCACCGACCCTTCGTACACGGTCAGTTCACCGGTCTTCAGGGCGTCCTTGTACTCCGCCGCGCCCCGGCCGAGGTCGAGCATCCCGATACCGGCCGCCGCGGCGGCCTCCGCCATCCGCAGATGCAGGATCAGCCCGGGCGAGTACTTGGCGAACTCGGGGTCGTACGCGGGGAACCAGCAGGACAGGACGGTCGGCGAGCGCAGACCGAAGTGGGCGGCGACCGGCCGCTCACCGGCGTACAGCACGGACAGGACGCCGGAGCAGCCGGGCGTGCGCAGCTCGTGCAGCCGCCGGACCAGGGTGTTGATCCACTCCTTGGCGAAGCGGTCGCGGCGACCGGTCCTGCGGTACTGGGCGGACTTCCACTCCATGAGGGTGCGCAGGGCGTCCGGGTCGCGCTCGTCGAAGACGAACCGGGTGGCGCCCGCCTGCCGTCCGAGCCTGCGCTCCTTGGCGAGCGTGGTCTTGAGGAACTTCGGCGACTGGGCGCGCAGCACGGCCTCGTACGCGGCGTAGCCCTCGCCGACGTCGATGACGGGCGAGGCGAAGGCCTCGGCGGCGGCCCCCTCGAACGTCGGCTGCGCCGCCTCCAGGTTGTCGAACTCCCAGGCGGAGAGCCGGCAGACGCGCAGCAGTGCGCGGGCCGACGGCCTCAGACCGGGCCGGAGGACGGCGCCCTGACAGTCGGAGACCCCGAGCCCGATGGCCCGGCCATGTCCGAACGGCCCTTTCTCGTAGGGGAAGAAGCCGACGGGCTCGCCGCCCTCCCTCCACACGGCCACCCGCGCCCGGGGCCGCACGGCGGCGACGGCCCGGGTGAACTCCGGCCCCATGAAGGGATTGTCGGGCGCCCCGGCCTTCCCGCGCAGCTCACGCCAGGCGTCGGTCTCGCGCGCGGTCAGTTCCCCCGGTTTCACGATCTTCAGACTGGTGACGGCCTGCGTACGCGATGGCACGCGGCCGGCCTGCGTGCGGACAGCACTTTTACGGACAGCGCTCAACTCTCCGACCCCCCGGTCTTCCCCCCTGAGTCCTGCCGGTACAGGACGGTACCGGTCGAAAACCCTCCGGGACAGGGCTACTCGTGCTTTCTGTGACCGATCCGTGAAGGAGTGTGCAGGAGGGTAATTGGTGGTGATCAAGAGACCAATGGGGCATGTCGGCAGAGGAGTTGAGAGACCTCCGGGGACGGGCTCCGCATCATCCGGGCGACGCTAGGGTGCGGGGCATGCTGATAGGTACGGGACGGTCGGCGGACGTGTTCGCGCTGGACGACGAGTGGGTGCTGCGCCGCTACCGGGACGGCGAGGACGCGGCGCACGAGGCCGCGACCATGGAGCACCTGGCCGGTCACGGCTATCCGGTGCCGCGGGTCCGTTCCGTGTCGGGCCCGGAGCTCGTCATGCGACGGCTGACCGGCCCTTCCCTGCTGGACGCCCTGCTCGCGGGTACGGTCACCCCCGAGTCGGCCGCGACGATCCTGGCCGACCTGCTGCACCGCCTGCACACCGTCCCGTCCCCGGCGCCGGCCCCGCTGCTCCACCTCGACCTGCACCCGGGCAACGTGATGCTGACGCCCGAGGGGCCGTTCGTGATCGACTGGTACACGGCGGCGGCGGGCGATCCGGCGCTGGACTGGGCGATGTCGGCCCTCATCCTGGCGGAGGTCGCGGTGACGCCGGTGCCGTACGCCGACGGCGCGCGAGCCGGGCTGGCCACCCTGCTGTCCCTCGCGGACACGGGCGGCCCTCTCCCGTTGACGAAGGCCCGGGAACGCCGAGCGCTGGACCCGCACCTGGACGGGGCCGAACGCGCCCGCCTGGGCGAGGCGGTGGCGCTGGTGGCGGCGCTGGAGGTCAGTCCAGCGTCTGGATGACCTCGCTGCGCGTGGAGGTGTGCACGACCCGGGCCCGCGCCCCGTTGACGAGGGGCAGGTACGGCGGGACGTGGCCGCACTCGACGTCGGCGACGATCGGCACGTTCAGGGAGCCGAGGGCGTCCATGACCGCTTCGTGCTGGGTGAGCGAGGGGGCGTCGGGCGCGGAGGTCCGGCCGACGAGCACGGCGTTGGCGCGGTCGAAGAAACCCGCCAGCCGCATGCCGTGCAGGTTCCGGCAGATGGTGAGCGCTTCGTCGCCGCACGCCTCGACGTACACGATGAGCCCTTCCGGGGCGTGCTCCCGGGCGAAGGCCGACACGTCGAGATACGGCGAACCGGCGGCGTTGCACACGGTCTCGATGCAGCCCCCGATCAGACGCCCTTCGACATCCACGTCACCGCTGCCGTCCAGGCGGGTCCACCTGCCGGGCGTGTCGAGCGTGAACTCACTCGTCTCGGGGTGGTGTTGCCAGTCGTCCCAGCCCGCCGCCCGGTGCCGGCCAGGCGGGGTCTGGGTGAACGGCCGCCCCTGCGGCGCGGAGGCGATGTCGAGCCACGAGAGCAGCCCCTCGGGCGCCCGGTACGGGGTGTCCATGAGGTTGTTGCCGTGCAGGGTCGCCACCCCGGTGAGGAGGGTCAGCGGTGTCATGAGGGTCGACATGTCCGAGTACCCGACGAGCCAGGTCGGCTCGGCGTCGCGCAGCCGACGCCAGTCGAGCAGAGGCAGCAGATCGATC
This sequence comes from Streptomyces sp. NPDC056222, assembly GCF_042264065.1. NCBI lineage: Bacteria > Bacillati > Actinomycetota > Actinomycetes > Kitasatosporales > Streptomycetaceae > Streptomyces > Streptomyces sp. NPDC056222. The sequence continues at coordinate 15,609 of NZ_JBHJTL010000129.1, forward strand.
GCGGTCTCCCCACCCCACGGCGGAACGACGGCCCTGATGTCGGGATCGGTCAACATCCCCATCAACTCGGCGGCCCGCCGGGCAGCAGGCGCGCTGACATGCCCGGCACCGTCCATACAGTCCCCGACGGCGACCTCGTATCCACGCGCTTCCACATGCCGAACCGCCACGTCCAGGCGCTTGCTCAGCTCCTTCGAGACTCCACTCGAAGGGGAGGTGACACCGATACGGTCACCGGGACGGAGGGGGCGCGGGTATCGAACGGACATACGCCGGATTCTGGCACGGGCCGCCCCTGCGGCTCGACGGATTTCCCGCGGGCCGCCGGGGCGGGGCCGGGCGCGATCAGACCACGCGTACCCCACGGCGCCAGACCTCGGTCACCAAGGGGACGCCCGGGCGGTAGGCCAGGTGGACGTGGGACGGGGCGTTCAGGATCGTCAGGTCGGCGGTGGCGCCCGGGGAGAGCCGGCCGATGTCCGTGCGGCGGAGGGCCGCCGCGCCGCCTGCCGTGGCCGACCAGACCGCTTCGTCCGGGGTCATTCCCATGTCCCGTACCGCGAGCGCGATGCAGAACGGCACGGACGAGGTGAAGGACGAGCCCGGGTTGCAGTCCGTCGACAGCGCCACCGTCGCGCCCGCGTCCAGGAGGCGGCGGGCGTTCGGCCACTCGGCGCGGGTGGAGAACTCCGCGCCCGGGAGGAGCGTCGCGACGGTGTTGCCCGAAGCCAGGGCGTCCACGTCCGCGTCCGTCAGGTGGGTGCAGTGGTCGGCGCTCGCCGCGTCCAGCTCCACCGCGAGCTGGACACCGGGGCCGTACGAGAGCTGGTTCGCGTGCACGCGCGGGTGCAGGCCCTTCGCCATGCCGGCGGTGAGGATCGCCCGCGCCTGGTCGCCGTCGAACGCGCCCTTCTCGCAGAAGACGTCGACCCACCGCGCGTACGGTGCACAGGCGTCGAGCATCTCGCCGGTCACCAGGGCCACGTAGCCGGCCGGGTCGTCGGCGTAGTCCGGGGAGACGATGTGGGCGCCCAGGTACGTGACCTCGTCCGTGTGCGCGGCCGCGATGCGCAGCGCGCGGGCCTCGTCCTCGACCGTGAGGCCGTAGCCCGACTTGGTCTCGAAGGTCGTCGTGCCCTGGGTGAGGGCCTCGCGCAGGTAGCGGGCGACGTTCGCCGACAGGGCCTCGTCGGAGGCCGCGCGCGTCGCCGCCACCGTCGTGCGGATGCCGCCCGCCGCGTACGCCTGGCCGGACATCCGCGCGTTGAACTCCGCCGTGCGGTCGCCCGCGAAGACGAGGTGCGAGTGGGAGTCCACGAAGCCGGGGATCACCGCCCGTCCACCGGCGTCGACCCGGTTGTCAGTGGCCGGTGCTTTGCTGGATTCACCGACCCAGACCACACGGTCGCCGTCCACGACGACGGCCGCGTCCTGGATCAGGCCGAGAGGGGTTCCATCACCGAGAGAGGGGTCGTTGGTGACCAGACTGGCGATGTTGACGATGGCGGTGGCGGCCGTCGCCACGGCGCTGTTCGCACTCGTGGGCGCGGAGCTCGCCGCCGTGTTGTTCGTCGCCGCGGGGCCCGTGTTCATGGTGAGAGGTGTCTCCTTCAGGCGCTTCAGCCGCGCAGTGCGGCGATCGATTCCGCGAGGGCGCGGGGCACGTCCGGCACGGTCTGGTGGACCCCGTCCCGTACGACATGGCGGCCGCCCACGATCGTGTGCCGCACATCCGCGGCCGACGCTGCGAATACCGCCGTCTCGGCTGCCAGACGCGGCACCGGTCCCGCTGTCCTGACCGAGTCCAGGGCGATCGTCGTGAAGTCGGCGAGCGCGCCCGGCTCCAGGATGCCCGCCTCGCCCCAACCGAGCGACGCGTGACCGTCGGCGGTCGCGGCCCGCAGCAGGGCCGCCGCCGTCCAGTGGCCGCGCGTGCGGGAGCGGAGGCGCTCGTTCAGCTCCATCGCCCGGGCCTCCTCGAGGAGGTCGATCACGGCGTGGCTGTCGCTGCCCAGCGAGAGCGGGGAGCCCGCTTGCTGGAGGGCGACGGCCGGGCCGATGCCGTCCGCGAGGTCGCGTTCGGTGGTCGGGCACATGCAGGTGCCGGTCGTGGACGAGCCGATGAGCGCGATGTCCGCGTCCGTGAGGTGCGTGTTGTGGACACCGGTCGTCTGCGGGCCGAGCACGCCGTGGTCCGCGAGGAGCTGCGTGGGGGTGCGGCCGTGGGCCGCGAGGCAGGCCTCGTTCTCGGCCGTCTGCTCCGAGAGGTGGACGTGCAGCGGGGCGCCCCGCTCGCGCGCCCAGTCCGCCACGGTCGACAGCTGGTCGGCAGGGACCGCCCGTACGGAGTGGATCGCCGCCCCGATCCGTACGCCGTCCCCGCCCTCGCGCTCCTTGAGCAGCGAGACGCGCTCCGCCCAGGCCTCGGCCGTGCCGTCGGAGAAGCGGAGCTGGTGCTGGTCGGGCGCGGCGCCGAAGCCGGCGGAGAGATAGGCCGTGTCGAGGAGGGTGATCCGGATGCCGGCCTCGGCGGCGGCCTCGATCAGCGCCTCGCCCATCGCGTTGGGGTCGGCGTAGGGGGTGCCGCCCGGCGCGTGGTGCAGGTAGTGGAACTCACCGACCGCGGTGATCCCGGCGAGCGCCATCTCGGCGTACACCGCCCGTGCGAGGGCGTGGTACGTCTCCGGGGTCAGCCGGGAGGCCACCTGGTACATCACCTCGCGCCAGGTCCAGAACGTGCCGGAGCCGACCTGGACGGTGGAGCGCAGGGCGCGGTGGAAGGCGTGCGAGTGGGCGTTGGCGAGGCCGGGGACCGTCAGGCCGCGCAGGGCGACGGCGCCGGGCGGCGGGGCGTCGACCCCCGTGCGTACCGCCGTGATCCGGCCGTCCGTCGCCTCGAGGGCCACGCCCGGCTCGACGTTCGTGTCGAGCCAGGCGTGCTCCAGCCAGTACGTCACCTGCACGCGAGACCCTCCAGTACGTCGGCGAGTGCGAGGACCCCGGCGACGCAGTCGTCCTCGGCAGCGAATTCGGCCGGGGAGTGCGAGACGCCCGTGGGGTTCCGTACGAACAGCATGGCGGTCGGAATCGATTCGGACAAAATGCCCGCGTCGTGTCCTGCGCCCGTACCGAGGACCGGCGTCTTCTCGCCGAGGATCCCGGCGAGCTCGTCCCGCAGCGCGTGGGCGAACTCCACGACCGGCGTGAAGGACTCCCTGACGACCGTGAGGTCGATGCCGTGCCGGTCCGCGTAGTCACGGGCGGCGGTCTCGACGCCCGCGACGACGGTGTCCAGGGCGCCCTGGTCGGCGGCGCGCGCGTCGAGCCAGCCGCGGACGAGGGAGGGGATGGCGTTGACGCCGTTCGGCTCGACCGCGATCTTGCCGAAGGTGGCGACGGCGCCCGCGAGTTCGGCCTCGCGACGGGCGGCGAGGACGGTCTCGGCGTAGGTGAGCATCGGGTCGCGGCGGTCGACGAGCCGGGTGGTGCCGGCATGGTTGGCCTCGCCGGCGAAGTCGTACCGCCAGCGGCCGTGCGGCCAGATCGCGGAGGCGATGCCGACGGAGTCGCCGGTCAGGTCCAGGGCGCGGCCCTGTTCGACGTGGAGCTCGACGAAGGCGCCGATGCGGGCGAGCCGCTCCGGGTCCGGGCCGATGGTCTCGGGGTCGTGACCCGCCGCCTCCATGGCCTGCGGGAGGCTGATGCCGTCGCCGTCGCGGAGCTCGTACGCCTGCTCCTTCGTCAGCCGGCCGGCGGTGAGACGGGAGCCGACGCAGGCGAGTCCGAAGCGGGCGCCCTCCTCGTCACCGAAGTTGGTGATCGCGAGGGGCCGCTCGAACACGACGCCACGGGAGCGCAGTTCGTCGAGCGCGGCGAAGGAGGAGACGACGCCGAGCGGGCCGTCGAAGGCTCCACCGTCCGGTACGGAGTCCAGGTGCGAGCCGGTGACGACCGCGTCCCCGGCCGCCGGGTCGCCGAGCCAGGCCCACTGGTTGCCGTTGCGGTCGACCTCGTAGTTCAGCCTGCGGGCCTCGGCCTGCATCTGGAACCAGAGCCGGCAGTCGGCGTCGGCGGCGGTCCAGGCGTAGCGGCGGTAGCCGCCTGAAGCGGCGCGGGGGGCGCTGGGGGGGGCCGCCCGCCCCCATGGGGGGGAAATCACACACACGCGGAGGGTCCCCCGCCGCACCGGCCGCCGACGCCCCGAACGGCGGCCGCCCCCCCCCCC
>NZ_JBHJTL010000130.1:0-19261 GCF_042264065.1 Streptomyces sp. NPDC056222
AACCCCCCCCCACCCCGCAAAACCCCAACACGCGGGTTCTGGGGGGCTGGTTTTTTTTTAAACGCCCCCGCCCCCACCCGGCGGGCCGGGGTCCCGCGGGGGGGGGTCAGCCCCTGCGGAACGCCTGTCCAGGACGGGATGGGGAGGGCCGCGGCGGTGGGGCCTTTTCGGCACTCGAACGCGCGTACTTTAGGGCGAGCTTGTCCCGGTTTGGTGACGCGCTTGTAACAGCGGTTAGCGGAGGTCCGGTAAGCGGAAGACCCCCGTCATGAACCACAACGCCCCCATCAGCCCCCGACCGCTCCCCCTCCCCCCTCGCACGGAGAACCACCAACGCGTCCTGTCCTCCTCCCAGTTGCGTGCCCAGGGGATGTCCGGCGCCGAGATCGCCGCGCGCTGCAAGCCGGGCGGCGGATGGCAGCAGATCCTGCCCGGCGTCTTCCTGCCGCATCCGGGGCAGCCCACCGGCGAGGAGCGGCTGCAGGCCGCGCTCCTCTACGCCCGCCGCTCCGGCATGGTGCCCTCCCAGAGCCCCGACGCGATGATCACCGGGCTCGCCGCGCTCGCCCTGCACCGCTTCTCGTCCGCTCCCCCACTGCCCTCGCTGGACCGGATCGACATCCTGGTGCCGCGCACCCGCCGACTGCGGTCCACCGCCTGGGTCCGGGTGGAGCGCGCCCAGGACATGCCCGAGCCGCTGGAGCTCACCGGGGTGCCGGTCGCCCCGGTCGCCCGGGCCCTCGCCGACGCCGTGTCCCACCTGACCGACGCGGGCGAGGTGCGCCGGCTGCTCACCGAGGCGGTGCGCGCAGGGCACTGCGAACCCGGCGCGGTGGTACGGGAGTTGAACCGCGCACGGCTGCTCACCCGACCGCATGTGGTGGACGCCGTGGACTCGCTGCTCGCGGAGGGCAGGAGCATCGCCGAGGAGCGGCTGTACGAGATGGTGCGGGAGTTCGCGCTGCCCGACCCGCTGTGGAACGTGGATCTGCGGCTGCCCGGCGGGCCGCACCTCGGCGGTCTCGACGCGTACTGGCCGGACCAGGCGGTGGCGGTGGAGCTGGACACCCGGGCGCCGCGGCAGGACGACGACGCGCTGTGGTCCGAGTACACCCGTAAGCGCGAGCACCTGGAGCGGCTCGGCATCACGGTCGTCCACATCACCCCGCGCAAGCTGCGCGAGGCGATGGACCAGCAGGCCACCGTGGTCCGTACGGCCCTGATGGCCGCGTCGGACCGGCAGCCCGCCGCCTATGTCGTCGTCCTGCCCCGGTGACACGCCGGGACGGGGATCAGCCGCAGAACTCGGCCTCGACGACGGTCTGACTGTCGCCCGCCCAGTCGGCGTTGAAGTTCATGGCGAGCGAGTGCTCGCCGTCCCTGGTGACGACGGCCTGCGACGAGGAACCGTGAATGCCACCACCGTGGCCCCACACCTCCTTGCCGCAGCTCAACTTCGTCCGCATCAGCCCGAGGCCGTAGAAGAACTCCGGAGCCTCGGCGCTGACGGGCACGGCCTTCGTCATCTCCCGCATCTCGGCCCTCGGCAGCAACTTGCCCTTGAGCAGGGCCCGGTAGAAGCTCTGCAGATCGTTCGAGTCGGAGATCATCTCGCCCGCCGCGCCCGCGAGGCTCGGGTTCAGCCGGGTGACGTCGTGAATCGTCGTCGCGTTGTCGTCGAGTGCCAACTTCGAGAACGCCCGTGAACTCGGCTTCGGCATCGTCGCGGTCGTCCCGGGCACACTCGTGGCACGCAGCTTCAGCGGCTTGACGATCCGCCGCTCGACCTCCTTGCCGTACGGACGGCCCGTGACCTTCTCGATCACCATGCCCGCCAGGACGTAGTTGGTGTTGGAGTAGGTCCAGGCGGTGCCGGGGGTGAAGTCCGGCTTGTGGGTCATCGCGATCGCGACGAGCTGCTTCGGGGCCCAGGTGTCGTAACGGTGCTCCAGGAAGCCGGGACCGAAGACCTGCTCCTGGAATTTGGTGTCCGCGGTGTAGCTGTAGATCCCGCTGGTGTGGTTGAGGAGTTGCCGGACGGTGATCTTGCGGCCGTCGTGACCGTTGCCGCGCACCACGCCGGGCAGCCACTTCTCGACGGGGTCGTCGAGGTCGAGCCGGCCCTCGGCCTGGAGCTGGAGAAGGACCGTGGCGACGAAGGTCTTGGTGATGGAACCGACCCGGTAGCGGTCCTCGCCGCCGCGCTCACCGGCCGTCCCGGTCCAGCCGGCGCGGCCGGACCGGGCCTGGGCGACGGCGCCGGGCACGCCCGCCTCGACCGCCGCGTCAAGGGCCTGCTGGGTGGCGGTGTGGTCCGGCTTCTTCGGCGCGGTGGCCGCGACGGCGGGCGCGGCGAGCGCTCCGGCGGTGAGCGCTGCCACGGCGGTGGCGGCGAGGACGGTACGGGCGGTGTGTGCGGTACGTACGGCTGACATCGTGTGCGAGCTCCCCTGTCGTGTACTGCGGTCACGGGAGGGGACCCCGCCCTCGGGCGGCGGGTTGAGGGCCCTTCGGGGGTTGAGCGAGATTCAGCCGTTCGCCGGATCGGCCAGGCGGGAGCGTCCGACCGGCGGGCGCTCGCTCCACAACTGCAGTCCGATGTCGACGAGTTCGACGCGGGTGAGGTCCTGGACGGAGGCGAGCGGATGCCAGGCGGCGAGGTCGGTGGAGCCGCCGGTCTCGTTGCGCAGGGAGCCGCCGGTGATCCGGGACTCGTAGATGATCCGCAGACCCTGGAAGTCGCCCGGGTCGCCGAGCCTGCGAATCCAGCCGCGCCGGATGGAGTCGATGCCGAGCAGCGCGACCGGCTCGGTCAGATATCCCGTCTCCTCCTCGACCTCACGCACGACGGTGTCGACCGGCTCCTCGCCGTGGTCCATCCCGCCGCCGGGCAGGGTCCATCGCTTGGCCCCCGCTCTGTCGACCCAGCGGGCGAGGAGTATCTCGTCGTCACGGACACACACGGCGTAGGCCGCCACCCTCAACTCCTGTTTCATGAGCCGAGGTTAGAACCAGTACACGGGGTATGTCCGCCCGGTTGCGCGGGCGCCGGCGAGACCGACGGCGACGAGCAGGAGGCTCGCGAGGGCGAGGAGGGTGAGGAAGGTCCAGAACGGCGGATTCTGGAGGGCGACGATCACGGCCGTGGCCGCGGCGGGCGAGTGCGGGGTACGAGCGGCCATCATGACGCCGAGCGCGAGCCCGCCGGCGAGCGCCGCGCCCCAGAGGCCTGGTCCGACGACGAGGAGCACGGTGAAGCCGGTGAGCGCGGAGAGCAGTTGGCCGCCGACGACCGAGCGGGGCTGGGAGAGCGGCAGATCGGGCGCCCCGGCGACGAGCGCCATGCTGGCGGCCAGGGGTGGGATCAGCAGCGGCTGGTGCAGCACCGTGCCGAGGGCGACGAGGGCGACCAGGGCCGCGACGCTGACGGAGGTCGCCGCGGCCATGGCACGGGGGTGGGGGCGGGCGGGGGCGGATGCCATTCAGGAGTCCAGGGGTGGATTGGCGGGCGAGTACTCGGGGCGGGACCAGCGCAGGGGGCTGGCGGACGGGGTCTCGACGGTCCGCTCGATACGGAACCGGGTGGTACGGACCCCGTCGGGGCCGTATGCGGTCTGGGCGCGGCCGGTCAGGCGGACCGTGGTGCCGGTGTGCCAGTCGAGGAAGAGCAGGCCCGCGCGGTCGTCGGTCTCCAGATTGCCGAGGGTCAGGAACATCGCGTTGCCGGGATAGTCCCGCCAGCTGAGTTCGGTGGGCGAGTCGACCCGTACGAAGCCGGGGTGGCCCCCTCGGTGGCTCGCGTCCGCGCCGTCGGGGGCGACGGTCGCGATGAAGAAGGTGTCGGCCGCGCGGACGAACCGCTCCTGATCGGGGCTGAGCGCGGTGCCGTGGTGCGGGGTGCCGGGTGGGGTGGTGGTGTCGGGCGCGTACAGCTCGCGCTTCTGGAGGTACTTCGGGCAGTTGGAGAAGACCTGTTCCGCCTCGACGGTGAAGCCGCGGGCGCTGGAGCGGGCGATCCCGTTGAGGCGCATGCGGCGGCGGGTGCGGGGGTCCAGGGCGATCGTTCCGACGGGGGTGCCGTCGGGAGTACCGGCGGGGAGGGCCGCCGCGACCGAGATCGTGTGCGGGCCCGTCGCCCGGACGAAGCCGGGGGGGGCCGGTCAGGAGGGAGCTCCAGACCTGGCCGTCGGCGTCCGCCGCCCCGAGCACCAGCATGGGCTGGAGCTCGAGGAAGGCGGCGGCGATGGGGCGGATTCCGGTGCCGATGGATCGGCCCACGTGGGCGGCGAGGTCGCGGACGCCTACGTGCCGTTGGACGGCGAGGGAGCCCCAGTTGTACACATCCATGTTCTTGCGGCCCTTCGTGTGCGGGTACGGGGGTCGGGGTGCGGGCCCCCCTCGGCGCGGTGAGCGCGTTCGTGCGTTGTGCCCACCCGTTCCTCCCCCCTAGGACTTCGCCCTGGGGGACCCCCAAGCGGAACGATTGCCCACAAGGCAGCCGGCTCTAGAAGAAGCCGCAGGTCGGGGCGCCCTCCACCGGGGCTTCCGTGTTCTCCGCGCCCGTCGGGGTGAAGATCTCCAGGCGGGTGCCGTCCGGGTCGTGGAAGAAGATGCCGCCGGAGGAGGCGCCCTCGGCGTGGGGGACCACGCCCTCGTAGGCGAAAGAGGTGCCGCGCTCCTTCAGTGCCGTCTCCGCCGCCTTCACCCGGTCGATCGACTCGGCCTCGAAGGCCAGGTGGTGCAGGCCCGCGCGGCCGGAGTCGTACGCGCCCTCCGCCTGCTGCCAGAGCGTGAGGACCAGCCGGCCGCCCTGGCCCAGGAGCGCGAACCGACGGTCGTCCTCCTTGCCCTCGCGGAGCAGCTCGAAGCCCAGGACGTCCGCGTAGAAACCGAGCGAGCGCTCCAGGTCCGTGACGTTGAGCCCGATGTGGCCGGTGTTCAGCGTTCCGATCGCCGACATGGCGGTTCCCCTTCGATCGATTGACTAACCTCTTAATTCGACTTTAGAGGTTAGTGACCCGAGGCGCAACCGGTCACGTAACCTTGAGGGGTTAGTTCTTCGAGGAGGGTGTCCGCCATGACCGTTCCCGATCCGCGGCCCCTGCTCGGCGAGCCCGTCTCGCTCGACCTGCTCAACACCCGCTGGATGTCGGACGGGGTGCGCCAGGACCTGCTCGCGGACACCGACGGCCTGGGCGTCTGGCTCGCCTCGAACGGCCTCGACGAGCGCTTCGCCGTCGACGCGACGACCCTCCGCCACACACTCACCGCCCGCGACGCGCTGCTCGCCCTCGCCGACGCGCCGGGCGACCCCGCCGCCATCGCGCGTGTCGACGCCGTCCTCGGGCACGGCCGCATCCGCGCCACGCTCACGCCCGAGGGGCCGGGCGAGGAGCCGGAGTTCAAGGACGCCGCCTGGGGTCCGGCCTGGACCGCCGCCCGCGACTACCTCGACCTGCTGCGCACCGCGCCGGACCGCATCCGGGCGTGCGCCCACGAGGCGTGCATCCTGCACTTCTTCGACACCTCGCGGAACGGCACGCGACGCTGGTGCTCGATGACGACGTGTGGCAACCGGGCCAAGGCCTCGCGCCACTACGCCCGTACAAAGGACAACTAACCGGCGGTATGCACGAGTCGAATCGCCCCGCTTGAGGGCGATTCGCTCTCTCTGGCGTGTCTCGCGCGGTGGCGGATGTGTGCCAAGGCCGTAAACCGCCATCGACAACTCTCCACAAACCCCTGTCTCTTGCGCTTGGCTGAGCGGTCATCCGGTACCGAAATCCGGACCCTCTTCTTTCACAAACAGGGATGTAAATGACCACCCCCGAATCTCAGAGCTCCATACCCGGGCGCTCGACCCCCGGGCACAGACGCGCGGCTCGTATCGCCGCCGCCGCCGGACTTGTGACCGCGCTCATCGCGGCCGGTGCTGCTCCGGTCCTGGCCGCCGACGACCCGGCGACCACTCCCCCGGTCAAGTCCGCCGACTCCGCCGACAAGCTCGGCCCGACGGACGCCCAGCGCCTCACCGAGGCCGAGGCGACCGGCGAGAAGAACGTCACGATCCTCGTCGCCACCGCCCCCGGCGCCACCGAGCAGGTCGCCGGCCAGCTCGACGCCGTCCAGGGCGCCTCGGTCGGCAGGCAGGACGACAAGCTCGGCTACGTCCGCGCCACCATCCCGACCGCCAAGGCGGAGGCCGCCATCACGGCGGCCACCAAGCTCTCCTCCGTCCAGTCGATCGACCTCCAGGCCGAGATCAAGCTGGACGACCCGACCCCGGACGCGGGCGCCACCGGTGCCGTCGAGGGCACGACCGTCACCACGACGTACCCGGCCCCGAGCAAGAGCACCCCGGCGAAGAACCCGTACAACCCGTCCCACGAGACGGGTGCGGTCGACTTCGTCGAGGGCCACCCCAAGGCCGACGGCCGCGGCGTGACCATCGGCATCCTCGACTCCGGTGTCGACCTGGGCCACCCGGCCCTGCAGAAGACCACCACCGGCGAGCGCAAGATCGTCGACTGGGTCACCGCCACCGACCCGCTGACCGAGGGCGACGCCACCTGGCGCGCCCAGATCACCCCGGTCGCCGGCCCCGTCTTCACCGCCTCCTCGCAGTCCTGGAAGGCGCCCGAGGGCTCCTACCAGTTCAGCCGCTTCAACGAGGCGATCACCGCGGGCGGCGACCCGGCCGGTGACATCAACCGCGACGGCGACACGGCCGACCTGTTCGGCATGCTGTACGACCCCGCCGCCGGCACCGTCCGCGTCGACACCGACCAGAACAACGACTTCACGGACAACGCGCCGATGAAGCCGTACAAGGACGGGTACCAGATCGGCTACTTCGGTACCGACAACCCGGCCACCGAGGTCGTCGAGAAGACGCCGTTCGTCGTCGAGATCCGCAAGGACGTCGCGATGGACCCGCTGGGCGGGACCTGGGTCGGCCAGAAGCGCGACTTCGTCAACATCGGCGTCGTCGAGTCCTCGCACGGCACGCACGTCGCCGGCATCACCGCCGCCCACAGCCTCTTCGGCGGCAAGATGAACGGCGCCGCGCCCGGCGCGAAGATCGTCTCCTCGCGCGCCTGCACGTGGACCGGCGGCTGCACCAACACCGCCCTCACCGAGGGCATGACGGACCTCGTCGTCAACCGTGGCGTCGACATCGTCAACATGTCGATCGGCGGCCTGCCCGCGCAGAACGACGGCGACAACGTCCGCGCCCGCCTCTACACCCGTCTGATCGACCAGTACGGCGTGCAGCTGATCATCTCGGCCGGCAACTCCGGCCCGGGCATCAACACGATCGGCGACCCCGGCCTGGCCGACAAGGTCGTCTCGGTCGGCGCGGCGATCTCCAAGTCGACCTGGGCCGCCAACTACGGCTCGGCCGTCACCAAGTCGTACGCCATGTTCCCCTTCTCCTCCCGCGGTCCGCGTGAGGACGGCGGCTTCACCCCGACCATCACCGGTCCGGGCTCGGCCGTGAACACCATCCCGACCTGGCAGGCCGGCGCCGGCGTGCCCGAGTCCGGCTACGCGCTGCCCGCCGGTTACGGGATGCTCAACGGCACCTCGATGTCCTCCCCGCAGGTCGCGGGCGCGAGCGCGCTGCTGCTCTCCGCCGCGAAGCAGAAGCGCATCGAGCTCTCGCCGCTCAGCCTGCGCACCGCGCTCACCTCGACCGCCCACCGGATCTCCGGTGTCGCGGCCCACGAGCAGGGCTCGGGTCTGATCGACATCAACGACGCCTGGGAGTCGATCAAGGACGGCGCCACGGCGCACGAGTACAAGGTCGAGGCCCCGGTCGACACCGCCATCTTCCCGGCCCCGCACACCGGCACCGGTGTGTACGACCGTGAGGGCGGCCTCAAGGTCGGCCAGAAGAAGGTCTACGACGTCACCATCACGCGCACGACCGGCCCGAACCGGGCCATCGAGCACGAGCTGGAGCTGAAGTACAACGACGGCACCTTCCGGATCCTCGGCGACGACGAGATCGACCTGCCGCTGAACAAGCCGGTCACCGTCAAGATCCAGGCCCGGCCGACCTCGGCCGGTGTGCACAGCGTGATCCTGGAGGCCGATGACGACCGTACCGAGGGTGTGGACAAGCAGATCCTCGCCACCTCGGTCGTCGCGAGCGACCTGGCCGCGCCCGGCTACGCCTTCTCGGCGTCCGGCTCGGTCCAGCGCAACAGCCACAAGTCGTACTTCGTGACCGTGCCGCAGGGCGCGAAGACCCTCGAGGTCGCCCTCGGTGGTCTGAAGGAGAAGAGCCAGACCCGGTTCATCTCGATCCACCCGTACGGCGTGGCCTTCGAGTCCACCGCGTCCAACGTGTGCTACCCGCACTACAACCCGGGCAACGGCTGCCGTGCGGACCTGCGTTCGTACGCCAACCCGACGCCCGGCGTCTGGGAGATCGAGGTCGAGTCCCGCCGTACGTCGCCCGACCTGGACAACCCGTTCAAGCTGGACGTCTCGGTGCTCGGCGCGAACTTCGACCCGGCGGTGCAGACCGTCGCCGAGGCGAAGGTCGGTACTCCGGCCGCGGTCGAGTGGACGGTCGCCAACAAGTTCGCCGCCCTCGACGGCAAGCTGAAGGGCGGCCCGCTGGGCTCCCTGAAGGCCGAGACGCCGACGATCAAGCACCACGAGCAGCAGACGAAGACCGTCACCATCGGTGAGGGTGTCGACCGGCTCGACATCTCGATCGGCAACACCTCCGACAAGGCCGCCGACCTCGACCTGACGGTCCTGCGCGACGGTGTGCAGGTGGGCCAGGCCGCGGACGGCGACTCGGAGGAGGCCGTCTCGCTGGTCAAGCCGGCCGCCGGTACCTACACCGTGGTGATCGACGGCTACTCGGTGCAGGCCGAGGGTGGCACGACCTTCGACTACAAGGACGTGTACTACTCGGCGGCGCTCGGCAGCGTCCAGGTCGACGCGTCCAAGAGCTACGCGCTGGCCAACGGCGCGACCGCCAAGGTCGGCGCCGAGATTCTCGTCGCCGGTGCCGCGCCCGAGGGCCGGCAGTTCTTCGGCGAGGTCCAGCTGCTGAACGCGCGCGGCACGGTCGCGGGCGCCGGCAGCGTGGTGATCGGCAAGGTCACTCCGTAACACCGCTGTACGAGTGAGGGGCGGGCGCCGGAACCGGTGCCCGCCCCTTCCCCGTCTCCGCTTCCGTCGCCGTCACCTCGCGCTCCCGTCGCCGTTTCCGTCCCGATCCTCGGACAATGGATTGGACAAGGCGGGCCGGGACATACGCATCATGGACGGCAGCAGCCTGCACAAACGTACGGAGGAGTCCCCGTGAAGGTCGGAATCGTCGGAGCCACCGGTCAGGTCGGCACAGTCATGCGCAAGATCCTGGCCGAGCGGAAGTTCCCCGTCGACGAGCTGCGGCTCTTCGCCTCCGCCCGCTCCGCCGGCACCGTCGTCGACGGCGTCACGGTCGAGGACGCCTCCACCGCCGACTACACCGGACTGGACATCGTCCTGTTCTCGGCCGGTGGCGCCACCTCCAAGGCGCTGGCCGAGAAGGTCGCCGCCCAGGGCGCCGTCGTGATCGACAACTCCTCCGCCTGGCGCCGCGACCCCGAGGTCCCGCTGGTCGTCTCCGAGGTCAACCCGCACGCGATCAAGGACCGCCCCAAGGGCATCATCGCCAACCCGAACTGCACCACGATGGCCGCCATGCCGGTCCTCCGGCCGCTCCACCAGGAGGCCGGCCTGACCGCGCTGGTCGCCACCACGTACCAGGCCGTCTCCGGCTCGGGCGTGGCCGGTGTCGCCGAGCTGCGCACCCAGGCGTGCGCCGTCGCCGAGAACGCCGACCAGCTGGCCTTCGACGGCGAGGCCGTCGCCTTCCCCGAGCCGAACGTCTACCGGCGCCCCATCGCCTTCAACGTGGTGCCGCTGGCCGGCAACCTGGTCGACGACGGCACGCACGAGACCGACGAGGAGCAGAAGCTCCGCAACGAGTCCCGCAAGATCCTGGAGATCCCCGAGCTCAAGGTCTCGGGCACCTGTGTGCGCGTCCCGGTCTTCTCCGGCCACTCGCTCCAGGTCAACGCCCGCTTCGAGCGTCCCATCAGCGTCGAGCGCGCCTACGAGCTCCTCAAGGACGCCGAGGGCGTCGAGCTCTCCGAGATCCCGACCCCGCTCCAGGCCGCCGGCAAGGACGCCTCGTACGTGGGTCGCATCCGCGTGGACGAGACCGTCGACAACGGTCTGGCGCTGTTCCTCTCCAACGACAACCTGCGCAAGGGCGCCGCGCTGAACGCGGTGCAGATCGCGGAGCTGGTCGCCGCGGAGCTCAGCCAGGGCTGACGCCGTTCCGTGCCCGAGGGGCGGCCGTCCGGAAGGACGGTCGCCCCTTCGGCGTCCCGTGGTCACGCTCCGGCGGAATTCGGACAACGCGTTCGAAGCCGGGCCCCGGGATGACAGGATCCGCAGCATGACCCAGATACCCAAGGGTGCCAACATCGCGGTGCCCGCCCAGGTCCTCCAGGTCGCCGTCGCCTGGCAGGCCGTGCCGGGGACGCCCGACGTGGATGTCTCGGCACTGCTGCTCGACGCGGGTGGACGGGTGCGGGGGGACGCGGATCTCGTCTTCTACAACCATGTCGAGCACCCCTCGGGCACGGTGCGGCATCTGGGCAAGTCGGCGCCTGGAGCGCCCGGCGGCGCGGCCGCGGACTGGCTGTGGCTGGATCTGGCGCGCGTGGAGCCAGCCGTCGAGCGCGTGGTCGTCGCCGCATCCGCGGACGGCGGGACCTTCGGGCAGATGCTGTCCCTGGACGTGCGGGTCACGGATCTCGCGGGCGGACCGGTGGCGTACTTCGCGATCGGGGACGCGACGACGGAGACGGCGTTCGTCTTCGGCGAGTTCTACCGGCGGGAGGGCGGCTGGCGGTTCCGTGCCGTGGGGCAGGGGTACGCCTCCGGGCTCGCCGGCCTCGCGACGGACTTCGGCATCGTGGTGGAGGCCCCGCCGCCGCCGATCCCGGGCCCGGGCTACGTCACGCCCGCCCCGCCGCCGGTCCCGGGCCCGGGTTACGTCACCCCCGCCTCGCCGCCGGTCCCGGAACCGGGGTACGCGGCCCCCGTGCCGTCCATGGGCCCCGCCCAGTCCCCGGTCACGGTCGCCGTCGACCCGTTCTCCACCGACTTCCGCCCCTCCGTCCACCAGGGCCGCGGCAAGGAGACGGTGCAGTGCGACCCCTCCCTGCCGCCGGGCTGGGCGCTCCTGGAGATCGAGTCGTACCACTCGATCTCCACCACCATCGAGTCCTGCGACGCGTACGGCCGCGCCGAGGACTATCTGCTCATGGCGTACGAGGACGACGTCCGCGCCCGTACCGTCGCGCTCGTCCCGCGCGGCCGGCCGCTGACGTTGCGGGTCGAGGCGGACACCCCCTGGACGCTGCGGGTCCTCCCCCTCACCCACGCGCGCCGCTTCGACAGCCGGATCGAGGGCCACGCCCACGACCTCGTCGTCTACGACGGGCCGCCCGGCGTCCTCGACTTCTTCCATCACGGCGAGTCCAACTTCACCGTCCATCAGCACACCCCGCCGAGCGAGCCGGAGTACGACGCGGAGGACCAGGACCTCCTCGTCAACGAGATCGGCGAGGTCCGTGTCAGCGCGCCCGTGCCCGGTCCCGGACTGCTGCGGATCAGCGGGGACGGACCGTGGAAATGTGCGGTGCGGCGCTGAGGTACGGCGTGGAAGGATGAGCCAAACGTCACGAAACCGAGGAGTTGACCGGGTGCCTGGCACAAACCTGACCCGTGAAGAGGCGCAGCAGCGGGCGAAGCTGCTGACCGTGGACGCGTACGAGGTCGACCTCGACCTCTCCGGTGCGCAGGAGGGCGGCACCTACCGGTCCGTCACCACCGTCCGCTTCAATTCCGCCGAGGCCGGTGCGGAGACCTTCATCGACCTCGTCGCCCCCGCCGTGCACGAGGCCGTCCTCAACGGCCACGCGCTCGACGTCGCCGCCGTGTTCCGCGACTCGCGGATCGCGCTGGCCCATCTGCGCCAGGGCCCGAACGAGCTGAAGGTCGTCGCGGACTGCGCGTACACGAACACCGGTGAGGGACTGCACCGGTTCGTCGACCCGGTCGACGACCAGGCGTATCTCTACACCCAGTTCGAGGTGCCGGACGCCCGCCGCGTCTTCGCCTCGTTCGAGCAGCCGGACCTGAAGGCGACCTTCCAGTTCACCGTGAAGGCGCCGAGCGGCTGGACGGTGATCTCCAACTCGCCGACGCCGGAGCCCAAGGACGACGTGTGGGTCTTCGATCCCACCCCGCGGATCTCGACGTACATCACCGCGCTGATCGTCGGCCCGTACCACTCGGTGCACTCGTCCTACGAGAAGGACGGGCAGACCGTCCCGCTCGGCATCTACTGCCGCCCGTCGCTGGCCGAGTTCCTCGACGCCGACCACATCTTCGATGTCACGCGTCAGGGCTTCGACTGGTTCCAGGAGAAGTTCGCGTACGACTACCCGTTCGCGAAGTACGACCAGCTCTTCGTGCCGGAGTTCAACGCGGGCGCGATGGAGAACGCGGGCGCGGTGACCATCCGCGACCAGTACGTCTTCCGCTCGAAGGTGACGGACGCGGCGTACGAGCGCCGGGCCGAGACGATCCTGCACGAGCTCGCGCACATGTGGTTCGGCGACCTGGTCACCATGGAGTGGTGGAACGACCTGTGGCTGAACGAGTCGTTCGCGACCTTCACCTCGGTCGCCTGCCAGGCGTCCGTGGCGGGAACCCGCTGGCCGAACGCCTGGACGACCTTCGCCAACGCGGAGAAGACCTGGGCGTACCGCCAGGACCAGCTGCCGTCCACGCACCCGATCATGGCCGAGATCAACGATCTCGAGGACGTGCTGGTCAACTTCGACGGCATCACCTACGCCAAGGGCGCCTCGGTCCTGAAGCAGCTGGTGGCGTACGTCGGCCAGGACGAGTTCTTCAAGGGCGTGCAGGCGTACTTCAAGGCGCACGCCTTCGGGAACACGCGTCTGTCGGACCTGCTCGGCGCGCTGGAGGAGACCTCCGGGCGTGATCTGAAGGCCTGGTCGAAGCTGTGGCTGGAGACGGCCGGCATCAACATCCTGCGCCCGGAGATCGAGACCGACGAGAACGGTGACATCACCTCCTTCGCCGTCAAGCAGGAGGCCCCGGCGCTGCCCGCCGGCGCCAAGGGCGAGTCGACGCTGCGTCCGCACCGGATCGCGATCGGCTTCTACGACCTGGACGCGGCCGGCAAGCTGGTCCGCGTCGACCGGGTCGAGCTGGATGTCGAGGCCGCCGAGCTGACCGCCGTACCGCAGCTGGCGGGCAAGGCGCGTCCGGCTGTCGTGCTGCTCAACGACGACGACCTGTCGTACGCCAAGGTCCGCCTCGACGAGGTGTCGCTGAAGAACGTGACCGCGCACCTCGGGGACTTCGCCGAGTCGCTGCCGCGCGCGCTCTGCTGGGCCTCGGCCTGGGACATGACCCGCGACGGCGAGCTGGCCACCCGCGACTACCTGGACCTCGTCCTCTCCGGCATCACCAAGGAGAGCGACATCGGCATGGTGCAGTCGCTGCAGAGCCAGGTGAAGGCGGCCCTCGACCTGTACGCGGCGCCGGAGTGGCGGGCGACGGGTCTGGCGCGCTGGACGCAGGCGGCGCAGGAGCAGCTGCGGGCGGCGGAGCCGGCGAGCGACCACCAGCTGGCGTGGGCGCGGGCGTTCGCCGCGACCGCCCGCACGGACGCGGACCTGGACGTGCTCGCCGGTCTCCTCGACGGCAGCGTGGTCATCGAGGGTCTGGCCGTGGACACCGAGCTGCGCTGGGCGTTCGTGCAGCGGCTGGCCGCGACGGGCCGTTTCGACGAGCCGGAGATCGCGGCCGAGCTGGCGCGGGACAAGACCGCGGCGGGCGAGCGCCACGCGGCGACCGCGCGGTCGGCGCGTCCGACGGAGGCGGCGAAGGCGGAGGCCTGGGCGTCGGTCGTGGAGTCCGACAAGCTCGCGAACGCCGTGCAGGAGGCGGTGATCGGCGGCTTCGTGCAGACCGACCAGCGTGAGCTGCTCGCTCCGTACACGGCGAAGTACTTCGCCTCGATCAAGGGCATCTCCGAGACCCGCAGCCACGAGATCATCCAGCAGATCGTGGTCGGGCTCTACCCGACGATCCAGGTCTCTCAGGAGACGCTGGACGCCACGGACGCCTGGATCGCGGCGAACGACCCGGCTCCGGCGCTGCGGCGTCTGGTGACCGAGTGCCGTGCGGGCGTGGAGCGCGCCCTGAAGGCGCAGGCCGCGGACGCGGCCGCCGCGTAACGGTCATGGTGTGAACGACGAAGGGGCACCCTCCCCCACGGAGGTGCCCCTTCGTCTGTTTGAGTCCGCTCGGCGGGCGGGCGTCGGCGCGCGGCCGCCCGCCGGGCGGAAGCGTGTCAGCCTCCGAGCGCCGCGTATCGCGTGCGCAGGTCGGCCGCGCCCTGCTCGGTGAGCGCCCCGTGCAGCCGCATCCGGGCGACGCCGCCGTCGGGGAAGGCGTCGAGGCGGACGTGGGTGACGACGGCCTGCGCGGGGAGCTTGAAGCGGTGCAGGGTGTCGGGCTGCAGCTTGGTCCGGGGGATGATCTCGAACCACTCGCCCGTCTCGCCGTTGCGGCCCTGGAGCGCGATCCAGCCGGCGGAGTTGCCCTTGAGGTAGGCGGTGTCGATCTCGACGGCGCGTACGACGCCCTGGGCGGCGAGCCGGAAGCGGACCCAGTCGTTGGTGCCTCGCACCCGGCGGCGGCGGTTCTCCCAGCCGTCGTCCATCTTGCGGGAGGTGCCGGGCAGGATGATCTGGGTCGGCGAGGAGTAGAACTTGTCCGAAGCGTCCTCGTACACGCCTCCGTTGAGTACGGAGATGAGGTCGAGGGTGCCGAGCAGCTCCAGCCACTCGGGGTCGGGCACGACCTCGCCGTGGACGCGCAGCCGGGCGATTCCGCCGTCGGGGTGCTGGCACAGGCGCAGATGGGTGAAGCGCCGCTCGACGTCGATCTCGAAGCCGTTGGCGGCGTGGCCTCGGACGGGGGTGGGCGGGACGATCTCCTCCCACTTCACGTCGTCGGCGAGGAGCTGCTCGGGGCTGGGCGAGCCCTCCACGGCGGTGGCCTGGATGGACACCCGCTGCGGGTAGTTGCCGCGGAAGTGGGCGGTGTCGACGATGATGCCGCGGATGACGCCGGGGGCACCGAGGCGGACGATCGCCCAGTCGTGGTCCTCGGGTGCGGGGAAGACGTTCTCGGCGTCGGCACCACGGCGGCGGCGGGTCTCCCAGCCGTCCATGATCTTGCCCTTGTGGCCGAAGTGCTCCGGGTCGAAGACGGCGCGCTCGCGGACGAGGAGGTTCTCGCGCTCGGCGAAGAACTCGTCGTTGGCGGCGACGACGCCGGCTCCGAGACGGCGGTCGGCCAGGTCGACCAGCTCGGTGAAGGGGAAGTCACCGGTGCGGTAGTCGGCGTACGGGTCGCCTCCTCCGTAGGGGGCGGCGTCGTTGGCGTGCGGGTCCTGGTCCTGGCTCGTCTCGAAGGTCATGCGTCGACTGTGCGCCCCGAGGACCTGGTTGGTCCATCGAATGTTTTCGACAGGTATTTTCAGTTCTGCTGAACGGTCTCGCGCTGGGCGGCCGCCTGGCGGAGCGCGCCGAGCACCCGCGCCACAGCGACGCCCTCCTCGGCCCCGCGCCGTACGGCCGCGACGACATGGCGGCGCGGCTGGTCCGCGGAGAGGACCCGCATGACGACTCCGGCACGGCGCTCCGCGGAGGCCATCCGGGGCACCAGGGCGACACCCATGCCCGCCTCGACCATGGCGAGGATCGCGGTCCAGCCGGCGGCGCTGTGGGCCTGTTCGGGCACGAATCCGGCGGCCTCGCAGGCGGCGGTGGTGATCTCGGACCAGGGGCCCGAGCCGCCGAAGATCCAGGGCTCGGCCGAGAGGTCGGCGAGCCGCAGCCCGGGCGCCTCCGCGAGGGGGTGCCCGGCGGGCAGGGCGACGTCGAGGGGGTCGGCGAGGAGGGGGACGCGGCTGAACTTGGGGTCGCGGACGGAGGGGGCGTGCGCGGCGAGCGACAGAGCCAGGTCGACCTCGCCGGCGCCGAGGAGTTCGTACGCCTCGGAGGCCTCGGCCTCGCGGACGCGGACGTCGAGTCCGGGGTGCGCGGTGCGCAGCTGCTGCACGGCGGGGACCACGAGCGCGGGTACGGCCGTCGAGAACGCCGCCACCCGCACCTGCCCGACCTCGCCCCGCAGATAGCCGTCCAGCTCGGCGTCGGCGCGCTCCAGTTGGGCGAAGACCACCTCGGCATGCCGGAGCACGAGATGCGCGGCATCGGTGAGCCGGACCCGCCGCCCCTGCGCCTCCAGGAGCGGCACACCGAGCTGCTTGGCGAGGTTGGTGAGCTGCTGGGAGACGGCCGAAGGGGTCATGAGCAGCGCCTCCGCGGTCGCGGTGACGGTGCCGCGATCGCGGAGGGTGCGAAGGATCTGAAGCTTCTTGATGTCCCACTCGGTCATGGGGCGCAACCTACCCGGGGCCACGGGCGGACCGCTCACGCACGGGTCCGCGCACTGGCCAGCGCCACGCCGCCCAGGATGAGGGCCATGCACGCGCCGCCCACGAGCCCCAGTTCCTCGCCGAGCAGGGCGTACGAGAGCAGCGCCACGCAGACGGGCTGGAGGTAGTAGACGACTCCCGCTCGGGCCGCGCCGATGAGGGCGATGGCCTTGTTCCAGGCGAAGAAGGCGACGGCGGAGGAGAAGACACCGACGTAGAGCAGCGGTCCGACGGCGCCGAAGGTGGGGTCGAAGCCGCCCTGGACTGCGAGGCTGACGCCGTAGGCGGGGAGCAGCATCAGGGCACCGAGCACGAAGGTCGTGAAGAGGAAGGCCAGGGCGCCGATCTCGGTGGGCTTGCGCTTGAGCAGGGCGCTGTACGAGGCGAAGGACAGGGCGGCCGTGACCATCCACAGGTCGCCCGCGGTGAAGTCGACGGCGAGGGAGCCCTTGCCGACGAGGAGCAGCACACCGAGCGCGGCGAGGAGCATCCCGAAGGTGCGGCGGGCGCCGAGGCGTTCGCCGCCCAGCCGGGAGTAGAGCGCCATGATCACCGGGGAGGCGGTCATGATCATGCCCATGTTGGTGGCGGAGGTGGTCAGTCCGGCCTGGTGCACAAGGGTGTTGTAGAGGGCGACGCCGAACAGCGAGGCCAGGGCGACGTAGCCGAAGTGGCGGCGGATCAGGTTCCGTTGCCGCCACGCCTGCCGGGCCGCGAGGGGGGCGACGGCGACGAGGGCGATGACCCAGCGCCAGAAGACGGCCTGGACCGGCGGGACGGAGTCGGCCATGTCCCGGGTGGCGACGAAGCTGCCGGACCAGACGACCGTGGCGACGAGCGCGAGGAGAACGCCGAGGCCGGCCCCCCGCGCGAGGTTCTTCGCGGGTGCCGGCTCGTCGGTCGTGCTCGGTTCGGTGCGGTCGTGGTCCAGCAGCGTCACGGTGGTCCTTTCGTTCGGTGAGGCTCTACCGTCGCACCGAAGAAACCTCCAGGTCCATCGAAAGTTCCTGACCATTCCTTTCAGCTGAACTGAATGATTCGGTCTTCTTGGCGGCGGGCGTACGCGGGTTCAGCTGGCCGACCAGGGTGGCGCCGAAGGCGATCGCCATTCCGGCGAGCTGCACCGGACCCAGCGCCTGCCCGAGCGCCGCCCAGCCGATGACGGCCGCGCTGATCGGCGAGAGCGGGCCGAGGAGGGTCACGGAGGAGGCGCTCAGCTGCCCGATCCCGCGGAACCAGAGGAAGTACGAGATCGCGGTGTTGCCGAAGGCGAGGTAGGCGTAGCCGAGCAGGTTGGCGGAGTCCAGGGCCGGCGGGGCGCCCTCGATCAGGAAGGCGATCGGCAGGATGATCAGGCCGCCGGCGGTGAGCTGCCAGCCGGTGAGAGCGAGCGCACCCACCCCCTCGGGCCTCCCCCAGCGCTTGGTGAAGACGGTGCCGGCCGACATCGACAGGGCGGAGAGCAGTCCGGCGACCACCCCGACGAGATCCAGGGCCGCGCCCGCCTTCAGGACGACGAGGCTGACGCCGAAGGCGGCGGCGACCGCGGTGAGCAGGGACCGCACGGTGGGCCGGTCCCCCAGGAAGAGGGCGGCAAGACCCACGACGAAGAGCGGGCCGACCGAGCCGACGACGGCCGCGACGCCGCCGGGCAGCCGGTACGCGGCGAGGAAGAGGAGCGGGAAGAAGGCGCCGATGTTGAGGGCCCCCAGGACCGCGGACTTCCACCACCAGGCGCCCTGCGGCAGCTTGCGGGTGACGGCGAGCAGCAGCAGCCCCGCCGGGAGCGCGCGCATCAGACCGGTGAAGAGCGGCCGGTCGGGCGGCAGGAACTCCGTGGTGACGAAGTAGGTGGAGCCCCAGGAGATCGGGGCGAGCGCGGTGAGGGCGATGACGGCGGCCTTGCGGGACATGGCAGGTCCCCCCTGGTTCGGAGTGGGTCCGAGTGACTTGGTGATAAGTAGCTTAGCTCCAAGCTACTTATTTGCAAGCCACTTTCGCATAAGCTTCTTTCTCGTGAGTGGCTTACCGCCCAGTGACTTACTTGCCGTCGAGCCGATCGATGAGGAGACTGCCGCCATGGACAGCACCGAGACCCCCGCCCACGACGCCGTCGACGCCATCACCGACCAGTGGGCGGCCGTCCGCCCCGACCTGGACACGGTGCCGATGGCCGTCTTCGGGCGCGTCTACCGGCTGGCCGCCGCGATGCGCGGCCGTGTCGACAAGGCGTACTCGCCCTATGGGATGGCGCTCGGGGAGTTCGACGTACTGGCGACCCTGCGCCGCTCGGGCGAGCCCTACACGCTCTCGCCGCGCGAGCTCACCGCGACGCTGATGATCACCACCGGCGGGATGACGGGCCGGCTCGACAAGCTGGAGAAGGCCGGGCTGCTCAGCCGCAGCCCCGACCCCAACGACCGGCGCGGGCTGCGGGTGACGCTCAGCGAGCGGGGCCGCGAGCTGGTGGACCAGGCGGTGGGCGCCGGGCTCGCCCAGCAGCGGGAGGCCCTGGAGGCCGCCCTCACGCCCGAGGAGGCGGAGCAGCTGGCGGGCCTGCTGCGCAAGCTGCTGGCGACCACGGTCGTGTGAACGCAGACAAGGGCGCTGCGGCGGTACGTCCGTACC
>NZ_JBHJTL010000131.1:0-18848 GCF_042264065.1 Streptomyces sp. NPDC056222
CCATGTCCTCGTGCACCTTGAAACCGGACGCCCCGCCCTCGGCCAACGCCTCCACCAACGGAGCGGCATCCGACGACGAACCACGCGCCAGGAAACCGATGTTCACAGGCCAGGCATCGAAGGCATTGAAGGCGTGCCTCAGAGCCCACGGCGAGTTGACGCCAACCCCCCAACTCGGGCCAATCTCCTGGCCGATGATCGTGGTGACACCACTGGCGAGCGAGGCCTCCATGATCCGGGGCGAGAGGAGGTGGACATGGGTGTCGACGGCACCCGCCGTGGCGATCATCCCCTCCCCCGGAATCATCGTCGTCCCCGTGCCGACGACCACATCGACACCGTCGACGGTGTCGGGATTCCCGGCCCGCCCGATCGCGTGGATCCGGCCCTCCCGGATGCCGATGGACACCTTGCGGATGCCCTGAACGGCGTCGATCACCAGCGCGTTGGTGATGACCACATCACAGGTCTCGCGGACGGCCGCGGCCTTCAGATGCATTCCGTCGCGGGCGGTCTTGCCGAAGCCGGCCAGGAACTCGTCACCGGACTTCTGCGAGTCCGACTCCACCCGGACCACCAGGCCGGAATCGCCGAGCCTGACCCGGTCACCGGCGCGGGGGCCATGGACGGACGCGTACTCGTACGGGTCGATGTGCCGGCTGCGTCCGGGGGCGCAGTGGTCGCCGTGGTCGCCGTGCCGGGTCGGCCTGCTCATGCCCGTACTCCTTCGTCTTCGGGAGCGTCCGCGAGCGGCTCGGCCCCCAGGTATCCGCATGCGGCCGCCCGTTTCAGGGCGATGGCCCTGGCGCCGGGGGCGTCCAGCGGGCCGTCCACGAGTCCGGCGAAGCCGACGGCGACGCGGGCGCCGCCGATCGGGACCAGGCCCACGTCGACGGTCTGTCCGGGGTCGAACCGGGTCGACGAGCCGGCGGGAGCGGCCGACCGCATCCCGTAGGCGGCGGCCCGGTCGAAGTCGAGGCGCGGATTGGCCTCGAAGAAGTGGAAGTGGGAGGTGACGCTGACCGGGACGGCGGCCATGTTGCGGACGCTCAGGGTCAGGGCCGGCTCCGGCAGGGCGAGGACGTCCGGACCGGGCAGTACGGCACCGGGGGCGTCGTCGTTCCGGTCCTGAGCCCCGAACGGCTCCGCGATGGCGGCGAGCCGCGTGCCGTCGTCGAAGACGGCCTCGACCTGGATCTCGGTGACGATGTCGACGACACCGGGCAGGACGTCGTCGGGACCCAGTACGGAGCGGGCCCGATCGATGGCCTCGGCGAGCCGTAGGCCGTCGCGGGCCGCCTCGCAGGCGGTGTCCGCGATGAGCGCGGTCGCCTCGGGCACGTTGAGCCGCAGCCCGCGGGCCCGGCGGGCGCGGGCGAGCTCGGCGGCGGTGAACAGCAGCAGGCGGTCCCGCTCGGTGGGTGTCAGCGGCATGGGGGTGGTTCCTTTCCTCCCGTAGCCCGGTGATGCGCACACTGTGGCACTGACTGAAAATTCAGTCAAGAGATGAAACCTGCGTGAACAACCCATCGATCAACCCATGGAATCCGGGGCCGCGTGGACCTCTTCCCGCCGGGCCACGGCGGCGCCCGGGGGCCGCCGAGTCACCTCGGGCGGCCCCGCCGACGGGCCTACGGCTGCCGCAACCCCGTCAGCTCCACCTCGACGGCCTCCCGCATGAGGCCGCGCGCGTGGTCGATCGCGAGGCCACCGCTCAACCAGCGCATGCTGAGACCTTCGAGCAGGGCGGTCAGCCGTTCCGCGGCGGAGGCGAGCCTGGCCGCCGGCGCCATGGGGTGGACCTGGCCCAGGAGCGCTGCCACCTCCTGCACCCACACCAGGGTCGCCCGGGCGAGGTCCTCGCGCAGGACGGGGTCGAAGACGGCGCTCGCCCGCAGCTCGCCCCACGCCGTGCTGTTCTCCCGGACCTCGGGGGTGTCCTGGAGCTCCAGGAGCAGGACCTGGTCGAGCTCCTCGCGGGGGCTCATCGGTTCCGCGTCC
Organism: Streptomyces sp. NPDC056222; assembly: GCF_042264065.1. NCBI lineage: Bacteria > Bacillati > Actinomycetota > Actinomycetes > Kitasatosporales > Streptomycetaceae > Streptomyces > Streptomyces sp. NPDC056222. The sequence goes on from NZ_JBHJTL010000131.1 coordinate 2,002, forward strand.
GGCTCCTGGGCGGTGGTGTACCGCTCGGCGCGGTCGTTGATGAACTCCAGCGTGTGGCGCAGGATTCCGGTGCGGTCCTTGAAGTGGTAGTAGATCAGGCCGGTGGAGACACCGGCCTCCTCGGCCAGTTCTTCCACGCGGAGCCCGCGGACCCCGCGCCGGGCGATCACCCGGGCGGCCGCTTCCAGGATCTGAGTACTGCGAGACGCCATGTCACGAACCCTATCCGGACGGCCGGAGGGCGTGACCGCGGCAGTCGTCGGGCAGCACCGGCCCGAGGCCAGGGCGGTCGTCGGGCAGCACCGCCCCGGGGCCACGGCGGTCGTCGGGCAGCACCGCCCCGGGGCCGCGACCCCCTCCCCGTACGCGCTCGGCCACTCAGCCACTCCTCCGGTACTGGCTCAGCACGACCGTGACCGGACCGCCCCCGGATGACGCCTCCACCAGCCGCGCCACGACGAGCCGCGCACCGTCGGCGCTGCGCACACAGAACGGTCGCTCGTCGGCGAGTTCGTCGAACGGCAGGCTCGCGACCGGTTCCGTGTCGATCCCCCGCTCGCAGTCGGCAGGACTGAGGGCATATCCGGACGCCACGAAGGCGTCGGCGTTCTCGGGCACCACGAACCCGCCCTTGTCGCGGGCCAGGTACCACGCGGCCGTGTCGGCGGGTGTCACCTTCCCCGCCGTCAGGTCGAACTCGTAGCCGTCGTCGGGGGCGGTCAGCTCGACGTCGGCGTAACCCGGCGCGTACGCGACATCCGGCTCCGCCTCCCCCTCTCCGGGACCGGTCAGGTGGTACACGGTCGCGGCCACCACCGCGAGCGCCGCGACGACGGCCGCGGTCAGGGCCGTACCACCGCGCCGGCCCCTCCGGCGGTCACGTCGCGCCGGCGCCCGGCCTTGGATGCCGTCGTCGCCGATCGCAGCCGGCTCCGGGGCCGCCGGCGCGGCCGCGTGGGTGGGGCGGTCGTGCGGGGACACCCCGTCGAAGAGCGTGGGTTGCGGGGCCGAGGGCCCGCCCGTCGCCCGCCGCGTGATCTCCTGTCCGACCGCCCCGGGCAGCCATCCGTCGGCGAACTCCGGCGAGGGCCCCACGGCCGGGTGAGCGCGCACGGCGGCGATCAGCGCGCCCGGAGTGGGCCGCTCACCCGGCGGCTTGGCCAGGCACCACGTGAGGAGTTCGCGCAGTTCTCCCGGTACGTGGGAGAGGTCGGCCGACTCGTGGACCACGCGGTACAGCGCGGCCGACTCGGGCCCCGTCCCGAAGGGCAGGGCGCCGCCCGCCGCATAGGCGGCGAGCGCGCCGAGCGCGAAGACGTCGGTGGCCGGCGTCACCGCGTGCCCGAGCGCCTGCTCGGGCGCCATGTACGCGGCGGTGCCGATCCGCAGGCCGGTGCCGGTGAGTCCGGTGGCGTCGGCCGCCCGCGCGATGCCGAAGTCGATGACGCGGGGGCCGTCCTCGGCGACGAGGACGTTGGCCGGCTTGAGGTCCCGGTGGACGACGCCGGCCCCGTGGATGGCCTGGAGTGCCTCCGCGATCCCGGCGAGGAGGAGCAGCACGGTACGTACGGGGAGCGGGCCATGGCGCTCGACCAACTGCTGGAGCGAGGGGCCCGGCACATAGGCGGTGGCGAGCCAGGGGACGGCAGCGTCGGGACCGGCGTCCACCACCTGCGCGGTGAACAGGCCGTGGATTCGCCGTGCGCTCGCGACCTCCTGGGCGAACCGCCGCCGGAACTCGGGGTCGGCGGCGAAGTCCTCGCGGACCGCCTTCACGGCGATGGGCCGCCCGCCCGGGGTGTGGGCGAGATAGACGACGCCCATGCCTCCGGAACCGAGCCGGGCGTGGATCCGGTAGCCGCCGATCTCGCGTGGGTCGTCGAGTGACAGCGGTGGATGGAGCGACTGCACCCCGGAAGGCTGGGTGGAGGACATGGGCGGCTCTTTCGGCGGTGCGGAACGGCGGAACGGGTACGCGTCGCGGCCCCGCCCACGATCGTGCCTTTGACTAAAGTTTCAGTCAACATGCAAGCCCGCCTCCGGCCGGGCGACGGACCACGACAAGGAGCACAGGGTGAACGGGAGAAGAAGGGCGATCCTGGAGGCCGCCGCCCGGGTGATCGCGCGCCGAGGGGTGCGGGGACTGCGGGTGGAGGAGCTGGCCGCCGAAGCGCGGGTCTCCAAGGCGCTCGTCTACTACCACTTCGGCGACCGCGCCGGCCTGCTGCGCCACACCCTGCGGTTCATCGGGGACCGCGCCGAGCGGTACACCCGCGGCCGCCCACCCGGGAAACACGAACCCGAGAACTCCCTGCGGGAGCTGGAGCACAGGCTGCTCCTCGAGCTCCAGGACACTCCCGAGGTGCGCGAGAACAGCACGGCCTGGGGCGAGCTGCGGGCCAGCGCGGTCTTCGAGCCGGAGCTGCGGGAGGAGCTGCGGCAGGCCGGTACCGAATGGGTGCGCGAGATCGCGGAGCTGCTCGGCCGGGTCGACCCGGCGGCGCCCGACGCCGTTCTCGTATCCGCGGCGGAACGCCTCACCGTCCTCCTGGAGGGGCTGAGCACCCGGTGGCTCATCGGGGTGCTGCCGACCGGCCACGCCCGCGAACTGATGCGGGGGGCGATCCTGGCAGAGGTCGAGGGGCTGGGACTGCCTGAACCGTGCGCCGTGGGCCGGCTCCGCTGAGCGGGCGGAACGGTGCGTCGACCCTGCGTCCGTTTGACTGAAAATCCAGTCAGTGTCACAGTGGGGACACGGCCACCCCCACTCACGCCTCCGAGCAGCCGTCTCCCTCGGCCTCCACACGCGTGAAGCCACGGCCCGCGACTCCGCCGCCGCGCGCGTCACCGCGATCCGCCCGCTGCCGCCGGATACCCTCGCCAGCCCACGATCGGAGCACACCGTGTCCTACCTTCCCCCCTCCCGTCGCACGGCCCTGCGCGCCTTCGCCGTGATCGGCGGCGCCCTCGGCTTCGGCGCCGCGGCCTGCGGTCCCGAGGCGTCCGTGCGGGGCGGTACGACCACCGCACCCGGTCGTAGCCCCGCCGCCGGCACCGAGCGCCGCTTCGGCGCGGAGTGGGAGAGCCACACCCGTACGTTCATGTCCTGGCCGGCCCTCGCCTCCGTCTGGGAGGACGACCTTCCCTACGTACGGGAGGACATCGCCCGCATCGCACGGGCGATCGGGGAGTACGAGGCGGTCGTGATGATGGCCCGTCCGGACCAGGTGTCGGCGGCCCAGCGGGCCTGCGGTTCCCAGGTGGAGGTCATCCCGCTCGCCGTCGACGACCTGTGGGCCCGCGACACCGTCCCCGTCTTCGTGGAGGACGAGGGCAAGGTCGTCGGCGTCGACTTCAACTTCAACGGCTGGGGCAACAAGCAGGAGCACACCAACGACGCCGAGGTGGGCCGCAAGCTGCTCGCCAGGTACGGCATCCCGCGCGAGGAGGCACCTCTCGTCGCCGAGGGCGGCTCCTTCGAGACCGACGGCGAGGGCACGCTCCTCATCACCGAGAGCTCGATCGTCAACGACAACCGCAATCGCGGGAAGACCAGGGACCAGATCGAGGACGAGCTCATCGAGACCCTCGGCGTGGAGAAGGTGGTCTGGCTGGCGGGCGTCCGCGGCGAGGACATCACCGATGCCCACGTGGACAGCCTCGTGCGGTTCACCGCGCCCGGCGTGGTCCTGCTGGACCAGGCCTTCCCCGGCACTCCCCCGGACTCCTGGTCCCGCTCGGCCGACCAGGCCCGCTCCGTACTGAGCAAGGCGACCGACGCACGCGGCCGGCGCTTCGAGATCATCGATCTGCCGCAGCCCGACCTCGACAGGATCACGGGCGAGGGCGACGACTTCGTGTCCACGTACGCCAACTTCTACGTCGCCAACGATTCGGTCTTCATGCCCAGGTTCGGGGACCGGAAGGCGGACGACCGGGCGAAGGGCATCCTCCAGGAGCACTTCCCGAAGCGCGACGTCGTCATGGTGCAGATCGACACGATCGCCTCGGGCGGCGGTGGCATCCACTGCTCGACGCACGACCAGCCCGGCAAGCCCGCCGCGTGACCGTGGCAGGACCCGCCGCCCCTCAGGGCAGGGTCCAGAACACGCGCGTGACCAGGTAGAAGACGACGACCCAGAAGACGGTCACGGCAGCGACGATGCCGATCCCGATGAGATTGGTCTTCGTCCGTGGTTCGTCCGGCGCGGGCCGCAGCCACCGCTTGAGCAGTCGGTTCACGTAGTAGGGCATCGTGAAGAAGCTCATGATGAAGCTCGACAGCAGGTTGCCCACGAGCAGGCCGAACCAGAGCGGCCATTGGAGCGGTGACAGGGCGAGGGTGAGGAGCACCACGGTCGGGTACAGGCCGACCCAGACGGCGATGGCGGTCTTGGTCTCCGACGGCGGCTGTGCCTCCCTGCCGTTCTCCTCGAAGGCGAACCAGCTGCCGAAGGAGTTGTCGATCTTACGGAGCTTGAAGTCGTCGAACTTCGCGCCTTCGGCCAGCATCCCTCGCCGCGTCGCCGACGTCAGCCAGGCGTCGAGGTGCTCGGCGTTGTCGTAGCGGTAGAGGGTGGTCCATTCGTCCTGGACGCCCTCGATCGGCCGGAACAGCTCGGTGCCGCGGAAGCCTTCGAACTTGCTCTCCTCCTGGCTCATGCGCTGCTGCCAGGCGAGGAAGTCGTCGACGTGCTGCGGAGCGATGCGGTGGGTCACCACCACGGTGACGAGCGGGTCCGTCGGCTGTGTGCCCCCGCTGATCACCTGCTGGGTCGCGGGACCGTCGAAGTACTTCTCGCCGGTGTCGAGGAGACTCTGTCGGGTCGCGCTGTTCATCCATGCCTGCAGATGGGCCACGGAGTCGAAGCGGTAGACGATGACCCAGTCGGGTTGCAGCTCGGTCGGCGGGGAGACCTCGGCGCCGAGGTACCCGGCGTAGCGGGCGGCGGCGGCGTTGACGCCGTCCTGCCACTGCTCGTACGCCGCCTCCATGCCCGGCCTGACCCTCCGGCCGATGATGACCGTCGCGGCGGCGTCCGTGCCGGGGGTGGCGTCCGGGTGCTTCTGGGTGGTCATCGTGCCGGGCCCGTCCGTGCGGGCCGGCTCTCGCCGAGCCGGCTGTAGATCCGTTCCGGGGTCAGGGGCAACTCGCGGCAGCGGACGCCTGTGGCGTCGCGGAGCGCGTTCGCCAGCGCGGGGGCCACCGGGTTGATGCAGCATTCCGCCATCCCCTTGGACCCCATGGGTCCGACGGAGTCCGATGAGCCCACCAGGAGCAGCTCGGTGCGGGGGACGTCGGCGAAGGTCGGGATGCGGTAGTTGCGGAGGTTCGGGTTGGCCATGACACCGTCCGCGTCGACCTGGTAGTTCTCGGTCAGCGCGAATCCGATGCCCTGGGCCACGCCGCCGTCGACCTGTCCCCGGACCTGCTCGGGGTTGATGACCACGCCGGCGTCGGTCGCCTGGACGCTGTACAGGACCCGGATCTCCCCTGTGACCGGGTGGACGGCGATCCGGAAGCCCTGCGTGTTGGAGACGACGCTGCGGGGCGAGCCGTACGCCTTGCGTGCGGCGGTGAATCGGATGCCGCGGGCCCGTGCGAGCGCGACGAGCTCCGCGAGGGGGACGCCGGTGTCCCCGCAGACGACGACGTCGTCGTCCATCGAGCACATCACGACATGGACGCCCGCGTGGGAGGCGGCGAATTCCAGGATGCGGTCGCGCACCGCGTTCGCCGCCCGGAGCACCGCGTTGCCCGCGACGAAGAGTCCGGCGCTCGCGAAGGCGCCGGTGTCGAATCCGGTGCGGTCGGTGTCGGACTGCACGAGACGGATCCGCGACGGTGTCGTGCCCAGCTGGTTGGCCGCGATCTGGACGTGCGCGGTCGACGTGCCCTCGCCGAACTCGACGGTTCCGACGGCCAGTTCGTAGACGAGGTCGTCGCCGAGGGTGACCCAGGCCTCGGAGATGTGCTCGGTCGGGGGCGCGGTCTCGTGCATTGAGCTCGCCACGCCGACGCCTACGAGCCACCCCTGCCCGGGCGACGGCTGGTCGGCCGTACGGGCGAGGGAACCCGCCACGAGGTCGATGCACTTGGAGAGACCGTCCTCGTTGAACATCACGTCGTCGGGGCCGTCGTGCATCGCGACGAGCGGATCGCCGGGGCGCACGATGTTGCGGCGGCGCAGCTGGAGCGGGTCCATGTGGAGGGCGAGGGCGAGTTCGTCCATCGCCGATTCCACGGCGAAGGCCGGCTGGGTCATTCCGTAACCGCGCAGCGCGCCGCTCGGAACGGTGTTGGTGTAGACGGAGTAGGCGTCGTACTTCTTGTTGGGGCAGCGGTAGATCATGACGGCGGCCCCGCCCGCGTACAGCGTCTCGCCGCCGTGGTTGCCGTAGGCGCCCGTGTTGGACACATTGCGGACCTGGAACGCGGTGAGTGCGCCGTCGGCCTTCGCGCCGAGTTTGACGGTCAGCTTCATCGGGTGCCGCGGCGAGGCGGTGGTGAACTCCTCCTCGCGCGTGTACTCGAAGGAGACGGGCCGCCCGGTGTCCAGGGCGGCGAGGGCGGCCAGGTCCTCGGAGATGACCTCCTGCTTGCCGCCGAAGCCGCCGCCGACGCGCTTGCAGAAGACGCGGAGTTGGTCGGGGCGCAGGGCGAAGAGATAGGCCAGTTTGACCTTGGCGATCGACGGCGACTGCGAGCTGGTACGGACGTTCAGCCGGCCGTCCTCCATCCAGGCGATCGAGCCGTGGGTCTCCAGATGCGCGTGCTGCACCCGCGGTGAGAAGTAGGTGCCCTCGTGGATCACGTCGGCCGCGGCGAATCCGGCGTCGACGTCGCCGATGTGCGAGTGGATCTCAAGCAGGAGGTTGTGCACGGCGTCGCGGACGAACGGGTCCTCCGAGCCGTGCAGTTGGGGAGCCCCGTCGGCCATGGCCTCCTCGGGCTCGAAGACCGCCGGCAGTACGTCGTACTCGACCTCGAGCCGGCGGCAGCCTTCCTCGGCGGCCCCGACGGTGTCGGCGACGACCGCGGCGACGCGCTGGCCGGCGAAGCGGACCGTGTCGTCGAGGATGTACGTGTCGTCCGGATCGACGAGGTGGTCGGTGTGGATCGCCGTGGTGAACCGTCTGCGCGGCACGTCCTCCCAGGTGTAGACGCGGCGCACGCCGGGGACGGCGAGCGCGGCGGTCCTGTCGACCGACACGATCCGGGCGTGCGCGTGCGGCGCGTGCAGCACCTTGAGGTGCAACATGCCGTCCATGCGGGTGTCCATGGTGAACTCGGCCCGGCCGGTCACGACGTCCTCGGCCGCCGGCGCGCCGACGCTCGTTCCCAAGGCCCTGCCGGGCCGGGCGGTCTCCACGGCGGAGAGGCCCCGTACGGCGTCCTCGATCGACCGGTATCCGGTGCAGCGGCAGAGGTTGCCCTTCAACGCCCGTGGCAGGTCCGCCTTCTGCTCCTCGGTGAACGTCGCCGACGTCATGATCATCCCGGCGGTGCAGAAGCCGCACTGGAACCCTGGCGCGTCCCGGAACCGGCGCTGCGCCGGATGCAGGTCGCCGGGCGATCCGAGACCTTCGATCGTGGTCACCTCGCGGTCCTCGGCGCGGAAGGCGGGGGTGACGCAGCTGTGGACCGGCCGGCCGTCCAGCCACACGGTGCACGCTCCGCAGTCGCCCGCGTCGCACCCCTTCTTGACGCCGAAGTGGCCCAGTTCCCGCAGGAAGGTGCGCAGGCACTGGCCGGGGCGCGGCTCTTCGTCGAAGCTCCTGCCGTTCACGAGGTAGGTCATGCCGGGTCCCCAGCCATGAGTTCGCGGCGGATCTCTTCCGCGAAGTGCTCGGTGAGATGGCGACGGTGGTCGGGGGTCCCGTTGGGGTCGGCGAACCAGACGTCGGCCGGGATGGCGTCGATGCTCTGCCGCAGGGTGGGGGCATCGGGCATGTGGTCGAAGGCGAACCGCACCGGCCGTGTGGTGCCGGCGGTGACGGTGAGCGTCATGTCGCTCGTGCCGGGCGTGTGCGTACCGATCAGGAACACGGTCGAACGGCCGAGGTGGGTCAGCGTGAACCGGCGGTGCGCGGCGCGCTTGCGCAGGGCGTGCGCGGGAACCTGGACACGGCGCAGGATCTCGCCCGGGGCGAGGATGTTGCGGTTGTTCCCCGTCACGAAGTCCCGTGCGTCGACGGTACGTACGGAACCGTCGGGCGCCCACAGTTCGTACCGCGCCTCGAGCGCGACCGTGAGCGTGATCATGGGACCGGCGGGCAGCGACATGCAGATGTTCCCGCCCACGGTCGCCGCGTTCCAGATCTTGAAGGAGGAGAGGAACGCTTCGCAGGACGTCGCGAGGAGCGAGCCCGCGGTCCAGTCGGCGGGCGGCACGAAGGCGTGGAGATCACGGATCGTGCATGTGGCGCCGATCTCGAGGCCGGCGTCGGCGCGGACGAGGGGATCCCACGGCAGCGCCGTGAGGTCGACCAGGCGGCGCAGCTCCGGCTGCTCGACGGAGAACAGCCACGTGCCGCCCGCGAGCCAGGCATCACCCTCGCGCCAGTCGGCACCCGGCCGGTCGGAGGGCCGCCGGACGACTTCGGTGATGGTGTTGAGATCCATGGGAACGCACCTGCCCCTGCACGCGGGGGGCTGCGCCACCTCTCGCGGCGGGCTCGACTGCCGGCAGCCGCGGTCACGGGTTGCGGACGGACCGGTGGACGCAGGGATTCCTTTCCAGCGTACCCAGAACGCCCCGTCGCCGCGCGGTCGGACGGCGGACGGTCATGTGTCTTCGCGCGATTCGCTCAAGGCACCGCGTCCAGCGGGCTCCGCAGGTCGCGGCCGAGGGGCCGCTTGGTGCCCTCCCGGCTCCGGCTCCGGCTCCGGCTCCGGCTCCGGCTCCGAGGAGGGGACACCGCCAACGAGACTTCTGACGGAGGCTGGGGAATCATTGTTGGGGGTAATGGCGCCGAAAGGGTTTCGCCTTCGGCTGCAGTCAAACCCCTTTGCCTGGTTGTCCCCTGGCAACCGAGGTACGGCGTGCGCCGTCTCTGATGAAGCCGTCGACAAGGCGGGGTCGGCCGCGACCTCGCCCTACGCGGCCGTGGTGGCATCGGGCAGGACTACGGCGGCGAGGCGGTGTCGGGCGGAGGGGAAGGGGCTCGATCCTCCCAGATGGCCGCGATCAACGAAAGCTGTTGGTGAAAATGTCCATCACTGCAAATCCATGTGTCGTAGCCACCATCCAAGTGGGGAGGGCACCGGTCGGTGTGGCGGCGGATGTCCATGACCACGTCTTCGTCACCAACAGCGGTGACAACACGGTCTCGGTGATCGATGCCGGGACCAACACTGTGACCGCCACCATCAACGTCGGACTCCGCCCGGAGAGCGTGGCAACCGATCCTCAGTTCGGCGTCTACGTCGCCAATGGCGGTATCGGCACCGTGTCAGTGATCGGCAGACTCAACACCGTCATCGCCACCCTCAACGTCGGAGGCCCGCCTTCGGTCTTCGACCCACCGTCCCGCGTGGTGGGGATGGCGGTCGATCATTTGCTGAGTCGTGCCTACGTGACCAGCCGCAGTCATCATAGGGTGGCGACAATTGGCATCAGCAGCGATCCCCCCACCGTCGCCCACGACTTCATCGATGTCCAAGGCCCCCTTGGTGTCGCAGTTGATTCTCGAAATCACCGTCTTTACGTCACGCAGCCTGACTTCAACACGGTGTCGGTGATCGATGCTGCGACCCACGGGGTCATTGCGACAATCCCGGTCCGTCAGCATCCCACGGGAATTGCGGTCGACGCCCGGAGTCATCGTGTCTATGTCGCCAACTCCGGCTTCAAGACGGTGTCAGTGATCGATAGCGTCACGGGCGGCGCCGCCGAGATCGACGTCGGTGTGAGACCGATCGGTGTGGCGGTTGATTCTCGGGGTGACGCCTACGTCACCATTTCCGACGGCTCGGTGAAGGTGATCGATTCCAGGTTCAACAGCGTGAGCGCCACGATTCCAGTCGGGTCCCAACCGGAGGGCGTGGCCTTCGAGCCCCACAGTAATCGCGTCTACGTCGCCAACAGGGGCGACGGCACCGTATCTGCGATCGACCTCGCTCGCGGTTAGTACGGCAACGGGGCTTGCCGACAATGGGAGCCATGGAGCCATCCTGTCGAGAGTTCCCCGAAGCGGCGTGGCCTCGCCGATCGCGAACGACCCCGCAATGAGGGCTCGTTCGCCCCACTCTGCGGCGCACGCCGGGTCGATGCAACCTCGGGCAAGACCGTGCGCAGAAGGTGAACGACGGTATGACGGCGGCTCCTTGCGGGAATGCGGGGTCGCCCGGCCGGAGGTAGGCTGAATCAGGGGAATCCGAAGGTCTTATCCGATGCGGCCAGTGAACAGCGATGGTCCAGTTCGCACGGCCTGCGAGGCGATCACACCATGCTCGAAGTGGAACTCGACATATTCTCAGGCATGCCGAATCCCAGATGGCTCCTGTCGCCGCAAGAAGAGCGGGAGTTGACGGAGCGCGTCGAAGCGGACACGAGCCAGCTCTCAGAGGTCACTTCCCCCGACGAGCTGTTGGGTCTGGGGTACCGGGGATTCATCGTGCGTTCGGTGAAGTCGGACCACGGGGCGTGGGAAACATGGCGCACGGCGTCCTCCGCCCATATCGGAGCTGAGTTCCGGGTAGGGATCCGAACGGCCGCCAGAGAGGCCGACTCCGTTGCGCACTGGCTTCTTGCAGCGTCGGCCACCCGCATGGGAATCGATGACGAACTCCTGGCGGTCACCGCGAGGGGGCCCTCCATCCTCCCGCCCGAGCGGGAAGAGCTGTACCCGCCCAGCCCCGACTCGTTCGATGATTCCCCGGATGCAGAACGGGGTGTGCTATGGCATCGCCCGTGTCCCAGCACGCTCTATGCCGATAACGCGAACATTTTCAACCTTCCCGGAACAGTCGAAAAGAACAACTGCTACTGCTTTGCGTCGAACCACGTGGCGAACCGTCGTTATGCCTTGCCGGGACTCAGAGGGGGAAAGCCGGCTGCCTCCCCGACAGTCGACAACATCCGGGGCGGTCTCTACGCCGACGGCTGGGCTGACAACTGCCAGCCGAATACTCTCGTGATCGCGGCCCATGTCTGGCCGGGTTGGGACTACCACTTCTACCGGCTCGTGTCACCCGAACCCAACTGGCTCTGGTATCACAAGACCGGTGGCACTCCGGTGGTATACCTCGACGGCGCCGGCTACCCGATACGCCGAGTGGTGACCAGCGGTGGTTCGGTTATCTGGCGTCATCCCCAGAACTGCGTGAAGGCGCCTCCCGATCCCAGCGTACCGGTGTACACCGAGTTCGTCGGATGGTTCTACCAGAGAAACGAGACCGCTTTCGTCGCTTGACCGGTCATTGTCGGTCGCGCGCGTGTAGCCGTAGGAGTTCTCGTGTCAGGTGCCGTCAAATATCGAAGCAAAGCCATCGTCGAGCTCATGGAGATGCCTGCAACAGAACATGACGATACGTGGCTTAAGGACGCACTGCAGCAGGCCGTCATGCTGGAGCTCGCGACGCTTCCACCCTACTTGTGTGGTCTGTGGTCGATCCAGGAGGCGGACAGCGGATCGGACGTGTTCGAGACGATTCATGAAATCGTCTTCGACGAGATGTCACACATGGGCTTGGTCTGCAACATGGTCACGACCATCGGCGAGATGCCCCGCATCGCCGACAGCGACCTCGTGCCGAAGTACCCAGGTCCGCTTCCCGGTGGTGTCCAGCCGGATCTGACGGTTTCGCTCACCGGGCTGAGCAAGCAGGCGCTCGACATGTACTCCCGTATCGAGAGGCCCGACGACCCCGTGGTCGAAGAGCGGGAGACGCACACGTCCATCGGCGCGTTCTACACGGCGATTCTCGAAGCCTTCCGTTCCCAGCCGGAGCTGATCAGGGGCACCCGGCAGCTGACCAAGATCATGGCCGGAGCCCACGGGCAGGGGAACAACGTCACCCCGCTGAGATCGCTCGCTGATGTGGAGGCGGCCCTGCAAGTCATCAAGGAGCAGGGCGAGGGCACCGCGGTCTCCCCGGAGAACCCGTTCCCCGGCGCGGCCGGAGAGTTGGCCCACTTCTACTCCTTCCGGGAGATCTTCCACGGGCGGAAATTGATCCGCGTATCGGACGATCCACCACGGTTCGATTTTCAGGGTGACGAGATTCCCATGCCCCAGACGCTCCCGATGGGAACGGTGCCGGCTGGCGGCTGGGTCGAAGGCGGGGTGCCCGTCTCCGCTGCCATGCAACAGGACCTGACCGCATTCAACCGTCACTACAGCTCACTGCTTCGGTTCCTCGAACGTGCCTGGCGGGCGGAGCAACCGGCCACGGCGACGCAGATGCTGAATCGGGCAGTCGGGGAGATGTTCAACATGCAGGGGCCCGCCCAGGCGTTGATGGCAACGCCCCTGCCCGGCGGGAGCGGAATGACGTACGGACCGGAGTTCCTGTACGTCGAGGAAGATCCGTGACGTGAGAAACGTGCCTCTGTACACATGAGGAAGAAGCAAGGAGAGTCGGCATGGCATTCCGGGTCACGATAGAAATCTACTCGGGCCGGCCCAATCCCTCGTGGATGGTCACCGACCCCGATCAGGTGCAACGCTTCCTGCGGCTGTTCCTGCGTCATCGCGCAGGCTTGGCGGTGGCGCCCGGCGACTTCATGGGGGTCGACTTCCGGGGGATGAGGATCGACTTCGCCAGTGACACCGCGCAGACACTCGGCCTGCCACCGACCGTCGAGATCGCAGGGGGCGGTGCTGCAGATCCCTTCGCCAGCGCCGAGTTGGCGGAGGAGCTGCTCGAGACGATGCCGGAGCCTGCTGAGCAGGAAGAGACGGGCGGTTACGGGGCCGGGGTCCTGCGCGACGCATTGCGTCAGGCAATCCAACGATCTGTCAGAGAAGGGCTGGGAGGGACGGAGACGATCGAGCCCGGGGAGCCACCTGACGCCGAACTCGCGGCTGAGGTCGAAGAGCAGCTCCGACGCATCGAGCTGCGGATGAACGCGTGCCCGTTCGACCAGGGACCCTACGAGCCCAACTTCTGGAACCACTTCGCCGTCATTCAGGACAACAACTGCTACAACTACGCCGTGAACCAGCGTACGGACTCGTTCGCTCAGCCCGGATGGCATCACGGTTACAGGATCCCGCGCTCAGTGACCTGTACGGATGTGCGCACAGGAGCATTGCGGGACGGGCTGCGGGTCTGGGGCAACTGTCAGCCGGCCGGCTTCGAAAGGCACTTTGTCGCACTCGCCACCGGAACCATGTTGGACGGTACCCGTGACTATCACTGGTGGCGACGGCACCGCGAGGGTTTCTGGGGGCACAAGCCAGGCGACGGTGCTGCCAGGAACGTGGACTACTCCAACAACGTGATCACCAATCCGTTCTCGTGCAACAGGGGGCGCTACACGGAATGGTGCGGTTTCTTCCAGTCGCACCACTCGGTGATCATTTCAGGGCCGTTGTGACCCCTGACGGACCGGCGAAGGGGAATGGAAAATGCCTGTAACTTATGGAGTCCACTGGAACAGTGCGGCGCCCGCCGCCGATACGAGCTGCTCGTTCGTCGCCATTCCCGTCGTAGCCTCGGTGGCGTCCGGAGTGATCTCCGTCATGGAGAGCATGGGGCACATACAGCGCTTCGTGCGTGCCAACGAGCACGCCTGGGCGTCGGATTACGAGCACCCCGAAGTCGCGTCGACCGGCCAGTCCCTCACCGAAGACGGCATCGACAGCGTCGGGCTCATGTACTACGCCGGCCACGGGCTGCCGGAAGTGTCGGTATCCCTGGCATCGAACCATTTCGGCTGCCGCGCCTTCTACAGCAACATGCGTCTGGGAGTGAGGGAGCTGCGCTGGCTGGTGCTGGACCTCTGCGGTGGTGTGGCGGGACCGGACGTCAGCGCCAGTGTGAACATGGTCTGGTCCGAACCGACCAACGGAGACAGCGCGCGTCCGCTCGAGTCGCTGCATGTCCTGTGCACGTTCGTCGACGAGTCCTTCGCCGGTATCGACACCGGCCGCGGCGGGGAGTTCGCCACCTTCGTCTCCCACGGCGCGCCGGTCGGCAGCGCATGGCTCGACGCAGCGTTCGCGCGGTCCGGGGACAAGGCCAACATACCCATCGCGATCGCCTGCGGCAGCGATGAGGATGACGCGCGATTTCGGCTCGACAACGGCCGTCTGGCAGACGGCGTCGGAGGGCCTGTCCCGTCCCGCAGTCTGGCCTGGAAGTGGCGTACGTGAACTTCACGCGATGCAACGAGAGACGCGGTCGCAATGGACTACAACACGCTGAGACAACGCTGGGACGCGCTCGAGGCGCCGGCGAGCATCTACGAGGTGGATCCGTCACTGGAGCCGCTGGACGACACGATCGAGCTCGCACGGCGGGCCGGTATGCCGATCCCGGCAGGGGAGCCCTCCTGGTCCGAGGACGCCGTGTCCATGAGGCTGGAGCACGATGCCCATACGCTCACCGTCTACCGGCCCTCACGAGCGGTGCAGTGTGTCGACAGCACCCGGTGGCAGGTGGATGACGGAACGTCCGACATGCGTATGTCGGACACCGAGGCGTTCGATGCGGCGGTACGAGAAGCAGACCGTGTGGGACTCCTGGAGCAGGACGACTTCACCCCGTTCCGGGTGACCCGCTTGCGTGCATCGTCCGTTGTCCGGGGGCAGAGCCCCAGGGAGCCACGGGTGATCGATGTCGGGGTCGTCCTCAAGCGGCAGTTGGACGGCCTCGGTTTCGAGGGACAGGGCGGCAACGTGGTCATGTACCTCGGCCCCGACGGGAGCCTCACCGGTTTCGAGCGCGTTGCCAGGCGAGTCGCCCACGTGCGTGCCGCGGTGTCCGGCTGGCGCTCACTGGACGACGTGCTGACCGAGACCGAGGACCACCTGCGGCTGCGCCGCGACAGTGATTTCACCGTCGAGGAGGCCCGGTCCGGTTATCTCGAGCTCGGCCGTCTGCAGGAGCAGACCGTGATTCAGCCCGCCTATGTCCTGTCATTGCGCCTGGGCGGGCGTATGCGGGAACCGGGAGAGCCGGAGCGTCGCATCGAACACGCGGTTCCCGCCGCTCTCAACAACACCGGCCCGGTGATGCCCAGCGTCGAACCGGACGTACCCCAGACGCCGCGATACGGCGCCGACTGACGATCGTCTCCACCGTCTCCAGGTTCTTCGTGGACCCGTTCACCATCCACCGAGCTGGGGAGGCCGTGCCGGGAGGGCCGAACGAGGGAGAACGATCATGGGTGACTTCATCGTTCCTCGCCAGTGAGGCGACACCGCCCGGCGGCAATACTGATCGGCGGTGGCCCTTCGTGGACTCCGTCGGCCCAAACACCTTTGCCGCCTGGATCGAGCAGCCTTTCAACCTGCCCCCGCCGGCCCCGCGAGTGGTCCTGCGGCGGTTCTTCGACGGGCAGCCCACCGGCCTTCCGGTCCAGGTCAACACCAACTCCATCGATCTCGACTTCCCGCCCACGGTCACCCGCATGATCGACGGCGGGTGCCTTCTCACCTGGACGGGGAGCGGGGCGCAGCAGCGAATCCGCGCCCAGCGCTTCACTCCCGAGGGGCAGAAGAAGGGCCCCGAGATCGCTGTCAACACCACCGAGGCCTTCCATCGCAATCCGACCGTGACGCTGCTGAGCAACGGGGATTACGCCGTCGCCTGGACCGACGGCTCGGCGGTGGGCGGCGGCGGGCTCATCTACCGGGTCTTCGGATTCAACGGCGTCCCCAGAACGGGCGAGATCCACCCCAACGTCTCGGGGTTCGCGGGCCGGAGCGCGCTGACGGCGCTCGACAACGGGCGGTTCGTCGCCGCGCACATCAACGCCCCGGTGCAGAGCCCCCTCGGCGTCCTGCAGACCACCGCCGTGGCCAGCGTCTTCGCCCCCGGCGGAAGCGGTCAGGTCATCGCCAGCGCGTTCGCGGGCTCACCGAAGCACTTCCACCGAAGCTCACCCGCGCTGACGGCACTGCCGGGCGGGCGTTTTCGTCCTCGCCTGGGTGGAGAAGAGAGCGGACACCGTCGAGACCGTGCCGACCGTGATGGCACAGCTGTGCTCGGACTCCGAGCTCGAGATCGGGCCCAAGGCCTCGGCCAGCTCCGGCACCGGTGGCGACCGCTTCCACCTCAGCGACGCCGCCGTATTCGGCGACGGCAGTCCGGGGAGCGTCTTCCTGTCATGGGCGGACATGGTGGACGGTGGCGACACCACCATTCGCGGACGAGTCCTCACCGCCGGCCCCGACGGGTTGACGGGTTGACGCATGGTGGTCGCCGCCGCGGTGGAACATCGCGCGGTACGGCCCCGCACGCCGCCGCAGGCCGCGCCCCGGCCGACTATGTCGCGGTTTCCGGCAAGCGGGTGGCCAACCACGGGTCGCGCAGGCCGACGCAGCAAAGGCCCAAAAGACCTCCGAGTAGACGAAGGTGCCCGTCATCCACGGCTCGTGAGCGTTCAACCGGGCGACCTGAAACGCGGCTTCAGGGATCCGCAACGACGGCGAACGGAAGTCCACCGCGCCCGCACCCTCGAAGCCGCGCGCGCCGTAGTAGCGCGGCGAACCCTCCAGAAATACCAACGGCACACCCTGACTGTCGGCCGCCTCGAGAGCGTGGGCGATGAGCTGCGTACCGATGCCCTGACGCCGGAACTCCGGGACCACGCCGAGCGGTGACAGCGACAGGACGTCTTCGATCCGGCGCGGAGCGTCCAACCGCGTCGCGCTCAGCAGGACATGCCCGA
>NZ_JBHJTL010000132.1:0-18131 GCF_042264065.1 Streptomyces sp. NPDC056222
CCAGAGGCCCCCGCCGGGGTCGGCGGGGGCCTCTGGTCCGTTTCAGAACTTGATGGAGCCCACGGTCTGCGTTATCGAGTCGAGGAAGCGCTGGATGTCGTCGGCCATGCCCGTGGAGGCAAGGAAGAAGCCGAAGAGCACCGCGACCACGGCCGGGCCGGCCTTGAGGTTTCCGCCGCGGATCAGCACCACCAGGATGATCGCCAACAGCAGCACCACAGACAGTGAAATGGCCACAACTGATCACACCCTCGGTCGGTCCCACCTTGCCGCCCGGGAGCGCACGTCACAGAACACCCCCGCTGCATCCATCGTGCCACCAACTACTTGCCCACTGACGCCGGGTGACGAATCGTGGACGCCGGAATCGAGCCAACCCGCGAGATCTCGTCAGCCCTCGGTGAGCCCGAGCAGCCCTCGTACGGTGGCGTACTTCACGGTCAGGCGGGCCCGCGTCGGCTCGTCGAGCACCGCGAGTCGGGCCGGGTCCGCGTTGTGCGCGAGGTCTGCTTCCTTGACGAGGAGGGCGCCGGGGACGGCGAGGATCCGGCGGGTGTACGACTCCAGTTCCTCGCCCGGTCGCTTGGTGAGCGCGAGGACCATGTCCTTGACCGCGCGCGGGAGTTCGGCCGAATCCAGCCACTCCGCCGACAGTGCGTCGTCCTCGACGGAGTCGTGCAGCCAGGCGGCGGCGATCTGTTCCTCGCTCCCGCCCCGCGCCCGTACCCCCTCGGCCACCGCCCGCAGGTGTTCGGCGTAGGGGCGACCCGCCTTGTCGGTCTGGCCCTCGTGGGCCGCGACGGCGAGGGACTCGACCTGGGTGAGGGTGAGGTGCGGCATGGGCCGACTGTACGGGGCGGGGCCGGGCCGCGTCAGCGGCTGCGCAGGGCGGCACGGGCGGGGAGGGCCGTGGACATCAGGCCCAGGACCACGACCGCGCCCGCGAGGGTGCCGTAGAGAAGCGGTGGAATGTACGGGCCTTCGCCGGTCAGGCCGTTCGTCATAGGAACGAGGGTGGCCAGGGCGATGCCGGTGCCGAGGGCGAGGCCGGCCAGGGTGACCAGGAGCGCCTCCCAGCGGATCATGCGCAGGACCTGGCGGCGGGTCGTGCCGATCAGACGGAGGGTGCCGAGCTCACGGCGCCGGTCGAGGACGGTCATCACCAGGGTGTTGGCGGCGGCGATCGCGGCGAAGCCGCCGAGGACGGCCGCCATCGTGGTGTTGGCCCAGGCGTTCAGCTCGCGCTCGGTGCTCCGGGCGGAGGTCCAGCCGTCGGGTCCGGTGACCGTGCCCAGGTCGGTCAGGCCGGCCGCCGTGCCGCCGCGGACGAAGAGCTCGGTGGCGTACGGGGAGGTCACATGGCCGGTGAGGGCGGCGGCGGGCAGGGTGATCTCGGCCAGGCCGAGCCCCCGGGTGTAGGTGGCGACGACGCGCGGTTCGGCGGTGGAGCCGTCGGGCAGCAGGAGTGCGAGGCGCTCCCCCGTCGCCACGTCCGCGGCGTCGGCGAGCCGGCTGTCCACGGCGACCGTGCCGGGAGCGAGCGCGGCCAGTGATCCCGTACGTACTCCGAGGTCGAGGACCCGGGACGGGTCGGCGGAGACGGCCTGCGCCGACGCGGTACGGAAACCCTGGGCGCCGTCCGGCAGCAGGACCGAGGTCCGCTGGACCGCGACCGCGGCGGTGACGCCCGGGGCGCGCCCGGCTCGCTCGGCGGCGTCGGCGGGCAGCCCGGCCGGTGCGGTGACGACATGGTCGGCGACGACGGCGGCACGCTGCTGTTCGGCGGTTGCCCGGTCGGTGCTGGTGTGCAGGAAGACGAGGGTGGAGGAGAAGGCCATCGCGAGCACGATCGGGGTGAGGGCGGAGGCGAGCCTGCGCGCGTTGGTCCGGGAGTTGGCGGCGGCGAGGTAGCCGGAGGCGCCGGAGCCGCGCAGCGGCAGCCCGACGAGGCTCGCGCAGAGCCGGGCGAGCAGCGGGCCGAGCAGCGCCACGGCCAGCATGAAGAGCATGACGACGCCGAGGGCCGTGTTGGCCGCGTCCTCGCCGGACAGGGAGGCGGCGACGCCCGCGAGGGCGGCTCCCCCGGCGAGGGCTGCGAGGCCCAGCGGCGTACGGATCCAGCCGGTGGAGCGACGCTCCACGGCGGCCTCCGCGAGCGCCTGGCCCGGCTTGGTCCGGGAGGGGCGGCGGGCGGCGAGAAGGCCGGCGAGGAGCGCGGTGGCGACGACGGCGAGGAGCGCGGCGGCGAACGGGATGGGACCGAGGTCGAGGGCGACGGCCTCGGGGACGGCGCCCTTCTCCTTCAGCTGTCCGAGCCACCAGACGGCGAGGGCGGCGCCGGGCAGGCAGCCGAGAGCGCCCGCGAGGGGGGCCACGAGGAGAGCCTCGGTGGCGATGGAACGGCGGATCTGGCGCGGGGTCGCGCCGATGGCCCGGAGCAGGGCGAACTCGCGGGCGCGCTGCCCGACGGAGAGCGCGACGGTTCCGGCGGCGGTGAAGATCGCGACGAGGGTGGCGGTGCCGCCGAAGGAGCCGCCGAGCGCGGTGAGCAGTTCCTTGGCGGCGGGGAGCGCGGCCCCCTCGGCGAGCGCCCGGTCGTTCCCGGTGTGGACCTGGGCCCGGTCGCCGAGGACGTGGCCGACCTGCGCGGCCAGGGCGCCGGGGGTGGTGCCCGGCGTGGGCAGTACGGCGATGGCGTCGACCGTGCCTGGGTGGCCGGAGAAGGCGAGGGCCTGCGCGTCGGAGAGCCAGACGCCTGCGGACGCGGTGACGCCCGAGACCGTGAACCCGCGCTCGCCCGCCGGGGTCCGGAGGGTGATCCGGTCGCCGACGTGGGCGGTCCCGGCGGCGACGACGGCCTCGTCCGGGCCGGGGGCGGTGCCCGAGGTGAGCGTCACCGGGGTGAAGGCGGTGGAGGACCAGCCGTGGGCGGAGAGCGACGCCTTCTCCGTATGGACGGGGAAGGTGACGTCGCCGATGGCGCGGGCGGCGCCCGGGGCATCGGCTGCCTCGCGGACGAGGGAGGCGTCGAGCCGGGCGCGGTCCGGGACGGCGGCCGACTCCACCTCCTTCTCGCCGCCGACAGTCACCGTCCGGTGGACCTCCTGGTCGGCCGCGGCGACGACCGGCGCGCCGGCGTACCGGTCGGACGGGACGGTGGCGGTCAGGCCGGTCTGGAGAAGGAGACCGCAGCCGGCGACGACGGCGGCGGCGAGGAGCAGCGCGACGAAGGTGCCGACGAAGGAGGAAGGCTTGAAACGGACGGAGGCGCGGGCGAGGCCGTTGGGCCGGAGGATGCTCATCAGGCTGCCGCCCCGGCGTACGCGGGGGCGGTGAGGGCGCGCATGCGGTCGGCGATCCGCTCGGGGCTCGACCGGGGCAGGGTGTCGGCGATGGCCCCGTCGGCGAGGAAGAGGACGCGGTCCGCGTAGGCGGCGGCGACCGGGTCGTGGGTGACCATGACGACCGTCGCGCCCATAGGGGCATCCCCGGCGAAGCGAGGGGCAGAGTCGACGGCGCCGCGGAGCAGGCCGAGGACCTCGGCGGCGGTCGTGGTGTCGAGGGCGCCGGTCGGTTCGTCGGCGAAGACGACGTCGGGCCGGGTGACCAGGGCGCGGGCGATGGCCACACGCTGCTGCTGGCCGCCGGAGAGTTCGGAGGGGCGGCGTCCGCCCTTGTCGCCGAGGCCGACCTGGGTGAGGACCTCGGCCGCCCGGTGCCGGTCGGGGCGCTGTCCGGCCAGTCGCATCGGCAGCAGGACGTTCTGTTCGACGGTCAGTGAGGGCAGCAGGTTGAACGCCTGGAAGACGAACCCGAGTCGGCTGCGGCGCAGTTCGGTGAGCCGGTTCTCGCTCATTCCGCCGATCTCGGTGCCGCCGAGGCGTACCGAGCCTGCAGTGGGACGGTCGAGGCCCGCCGCGCACTGCAGGAACGTGGACTTACCGGAGCCGGAGGGGCCCATGACGGCGGTGAAGCTCCCGCGGGGCAGGACGAGGTCGATGCCGCGCAGCGCGTGGACGGCGCCCGCGCCCCGGCCGTACTGGCGCCGCACTCCGGACAGCTCGACGGCGGCGCCGTTCGGCGGGGTGGGGTGCTCGTGGCGCTTGGCGCGGCGCAGGGCCATGGTCGTTCCTCCGTGGGTTCGTGACGATGTCTCGAACGTACGGATCAGAGCAGGTCAGGGACTATGGCGGCTGCCGGTCGAACAAGGGTGGGGAAAGCCCCACCCCGCTCCTGGGGATCTCAGGTCTGGCGGCTGATGAGCAGCAGGGCGCGGTCGTCGTTGACGTCCTTCGCGCAGGCCTCGATGAGGTGCCAGGCCGCGCCCTCGAAGCCCGAGGCGACATAGCGGTCGGCCTCGCCGGTGAGGCGGTCGATGCCCTCGGCGATGTCCCGGTCGGCCGCCTCGACGAGGCCGTCGGTGAAGAGCATCAGGACGTCGCCGGGCCGGAGCGAGCCCTTGACCGGGTGGAACTCGGCGCCGTCGTAGACGCCGAGGAGGGGGCCCTCCCCCGACTTCTCCTCCCAGCGACCGGTGCCCGCGTGGAGCTGGAGCGCGGGAAGGTGGCCGGCGGAGAGGAGTTCGTAGTCCCCCGACTCCAGGTCGAGGACCAGGTGGATCGAGGTGGCGAAGCCCTCCTCCCAGTCCTGACGCAGGAGATAGCCGTTGGCGGCCGGAAGGAAGCCGTGCGGCGGCAGCGAGCCGAGCAGTCCGCCGAAGGCCCCGGACAGCAGCAGGGCGCGCGATCCGGCGTCCATGCCCTTGCCGGAGACGTCCGTCAGCAGGACCTCCAGGGTCCGTCCGCCGTGCGTGCGGGCCGCGACGACGAAGTCGCCGGAGAACGACTGGCCGCCCGCCGGGCGCAGCGCCATCTCGCGGTGCCAGCCCTTGGGGAGCCGTGGGAGGGCACTCTGGGCCCGGATGCGTTCGCGCAGGTCGAAGAGCATGGTGCCGCCGCGGCGCCAGGGCACGCCGACCCGAGCCCTGAACTGGGCGATGAGCAGCCCGAAGAGTCCACAGGCCGCGACCACGAGGACGGTTCCGGGCGTGACCCGCGCCGGGCCCTGCGTGTACGGGCCGAGTACGACCGACTCGACGATCAGGGCCCCGGCGGCCGCCGCGTACAGCGCGAGCAGGCTCGCGGGGCGCAGCAGCAGTCCCCCCGCGACGATCGGCAGGACGAGCGCGGCGGGCGCGCACCACACGGGATCGGCGAGGGTGCCGACGGTGATCGCCGGGATGGTCAGCAGCAGCCCGGCGAACGCGACCCAGTCGGAGCCCTCGCCCCGGAAGTAGTCGACGCCGGACTTGCGCAGGGCGATGCGGACCCGGTGTGCGCTCCTGCGCATCCGGGCCGAGTACGAGGCGACACCCACGCGACTTCTCATTGGCCTGGACCCTATCCACCCGGTCGGACCTCGCGCAGGGGGACCCCTGAGACATTGCACGTGAAATCGGGTCGCGTCGGGCCGGTGGGCGCTGATATCGATGGCATATGACGACTGAACTGCGCGTGCTGGACCCGGCCGAGTGGGACGAGTGGTACGAGAACCTGGTCCTCGCCTTCGGGGGCGTCGCGGAGGCTCCGGAGGAACGGCAGCTCTGGCGGGACTTGACCGAATTCGATCGCTCGCTCGGCGTCTGGGACGGCGAGAGTTGTGTCGGCACCGCGGGCGCGTTCACGTTCCGGATGTCCGTACCGGGTGGCGCGCTCGTGCCGACGGCGGGCGTCACGATGGTGAGCGTGGCCGCGACGCACCGGCGGCGCGGGATCCTCAGCTCGATGATGCGGCGTCAGCTCGACGACGTACGGGCGTGGGGAGAGCCGCTGGCCGCGCTGACGGCCTCGGAGCCGGAGATCTACGGGCGCTTCGGCTACGGCATCGCCACCTATCAGACGCGGGCGGAGATCGACACGACCCGGGTGCGGATCACCGTGCCGGAGGGTACGGACGAGGTGGTGCTGCGGCAGGCCGATCCGGCGAAGGCGTCCGCGGCGTGCGAGGCGGTCTACGCGCGGCTGGTGCCGCGCCGGCCCGGAATGCTGGCCCGCAGGCCGGGGTGGGAGCGGCTGCCGCTGCTCGACCCGGAGAGCGAGCGGGGCGGGGCCTCGCCGAAGCAGTGCGTGCTGGCGGAGCGGGACGGGGAGGTCGTCGGGTACGCGCTGTACGCGATCAAGCCGGAGTGGTCCCAGAGCGGGCCCGACGGCAGTGTGCTGCTGAAGGATCTGGGGGCGCTGGATCCGGCGGCGGAGGCGGCGCTGTGGCGGTTCCTCTGCTCGATCGACCTGACGTCCTCGGTGACGGTCCACAGCCGGCCGGTGGACGACGCGTGGCGGCACCTGGTGAGCGACATCCGGCGCTGCGCGCCGCGGACGCGGGACTCGCTGCATCTGCGTCTGGTGGACGTGGGCGCGGCGTTGGCCGCGCGGACGTATCAGGTGGGGGTGGATGTGGTGTTCGAGGTCGCCGACGCGTTCTGTCCCTGGAACGAGGGGCGGTGGCGGTTGACCGGGGGCCCGGAGGGGGCGGTGTGCGTCCGGACGGAGGATCCGGCGGATCTTGCGTTGTCCGTACGGGAGTTGGGGGCGGCGTATCTGGGTGGCGTGAGGTTGACGTCGCTGGCCGCGGCCGGGCGGGTGCGGGAGCTTCGCGACGGGGCCCTCGTGGAGGCGTCCCTCGCCTTCGGGCCGTCCGTGGCGCCGTGGTTGCCGCACGGGTTCTAGGGGGCGTCGCGAGCCCGGCCTGATCGGCAGGACACCCCCTAGCACCGGCCCCGTGGTGCGGTGGGTGGTCCTCCGCGGGTCAGCGCGTCTGGCATCCCGGGCACCAGAAGAGGTTGCGGGCCGACAGGTCCGCCGTGCGGATCTCCGTGCCGCAGATGTGGCAGGGCTGGAGGGCGCGGCGGTAGACGTAGACCTCGCCGCCGTGGTCGTCCACGCGGGGCGGGCGGCCCATCGCCTCGGGGGTGTGCTCGGGGCGGACCGTGTCGATGCGGTTCAGGCGGACGCCCTCGCGCATCAGTTCCACGAGGTCGGTCCAGATCGCGCTCCATTCACGGCGCGTCAGATCCTTGCCCGCCCGGTACGGGTCGATGCCGTGCCGGAACAGGACCTCCGCGCGGTACACGTTCCCGACGCCCGCGATGATCTTCTGGTCCATGAGCAGGGCCGCGATCGTGGTGCGGGACCTGGAGATCCGGTTCCACGCCTTGGCGGGGTCGTCGCCCTCCCGGAGCGGGTCCGGGCCCAGGCGGTCGTGTATCGCGCCCTTCTCGGCGTCCGTGATCAGGGCGCACGTGGTGGGCCCGCGCAGGTCGACGTACGCCTCGGGGTCGGCGAGCCGCAGCCGCACGGTGTCCGTGGGCGGCGGGGCCGGGGCGTCACCGAAGTTCACCTTGCCGAAGAGGCCCAGGTGGATGTGGACCCACTCCTCACCGGGGAAGCCGAGGAAGAGGTGCTTGCCGTGGGCCTCGGTGGAGTCCAGGACCGCGCCGTCGAGCAGCGCCGCCGAGTCGCTGAACTTGCCCTGCGGGCTGGTCACCCGCACGGACCGGCCGCCGAACCGTTCCCGGTAGTCGGCGGCCAGTCGGTGGATCGTGTGCCCCTCGGGCATCAGGCGGTCGGCTCCTGCGGGTGGTGGGCCGGGATCGCGGGGAGTTCGCCGGTCGTCTCGTACGCGGAGAGCATGTCGATCCGGCGGGTGTGACGCTCGTCACCGGAGTACGGGGTGCTCAGGAAGATCTCGACGAACTTCGTCGCCTCTTCCTGGGTGTGCATCCGGCCGCCGATGGAGACGACGTTGGCGTTGTTGTGCTCGCGGCCGAGGGCGGCGGTCTGCTCGCTCCAGGCGAGGGCGGCGCGCACCCCCTTCACCTTGTTCGCGGCGATCTGCTCGCCGTTGCCGGAGCCGCCGATGACGATGCCCAGGCTGTCCGGGTCCGCGGCCGTCTTCTCGGCGGCGCGCAGGCAGAACGGCGGGTAGTCGTCCAGGGCGTCGTAGATGTGGGGACCACAGTCGACGGGCTCGTGGCCATGGGCCTTCAGCCACTCGACGAGGTGGTTCTTGAGTTCGAAGCCGGCATGGTCGGAGCCGAGGTACACGCGCATGGGTCCGAGTGTGGCACGGCGGGGCCTGGGTAGCGGTCAGCGGGGTCGGGGCCTCGGTCCGCGTCGATGCGGACCTTCGGCCCTTACACAACGAATCGGAATCGCCTCTTCCGATCACCCCGTCCCCCGGTGTTGAATGCTCGGGCTCGCGACCCGAGCGCCCCCCACACGAAGGAAAGCGTTCATGAACACGCAGCCGACCCTTACGAAGGAAGGCGGGACCACCGGTAGCACCGGTGATTCCCAGCAGTCCGACGGACTCAAGGCCGGTCTCAAGAACCGCCACCTCTCGATGATCGCCATCGGTGGCGTCATCGGCGCCGGCCTGTTCGTCGGCTCCGGCTCCGGCATCGCCGCGGCGGGTCCCGCGATCCTTCTCTCCTACGCGCTCGTCGGCGCCATGGTCGTCTTCGTGATGCGGATGCTCGGCGAGATGGCGGCCGCCCGCCCGTCGTCCGGCTCCTTCTCCGCCTACGCCGACCAGGCGCTGGGCCGCTGGGCCGGCTTCACCATCGGCTGGCTGTACTGGTTCTTCTGGGTCGTGGTGCTCGCCGTCGAGGCGACCGCGGGCGCGGTGATCCTGGAGAGCTGGATCCCGGCCGTGCCGCAGTGGGCCTGGGCGCTCATCGTCATGGTCGTGCTGACCGCGACGAACCTCGCCTCCGTCTCCTCGTACGGTGAGTTCGAGTTCTGGTTCGCCGGCATCAAGGTCGTCGCGATCGCCGCGTTCGTCGTCGTCGGCTTCCTCGCCGTCTTCGGCGTGCTGCCGGGCTCGGACAACCCGGGCGCGGGCTTCGCGCACCTCTCCGACGCCGGGGGCTTCTTCCCGATGGGCGCGGGCGCGATCCTCACCGGTGTGCTGATGGTCGTCTTCTCCTTCATGGGCAGCGAGATCGTCACCCTCGCCGCCGGCGAGTCCGAGGACCCGCAGAAGGCCGTCACCAAGGCCACCAACAGCGTGATCTGGCGGATCGGCGTCTTCTACCTGGGCTCGATCTTCGTCGTCCTGACCCTGCTGCCGTGGAACGACAAGTCGATCGTCGAGAAGGGCTCGTACGTCGCCGCCCTCGACTCCATCGGCATCCCGCACGCCGGCCAGGTCATGAACGTGATCGTGCTCACGGCCGTCCTCTCCTGCCTGAACTCGGGTCTCTACACCGCTTCCCGCATGGCCTTCTCGCTCGGCCAGCGCGGCGACGCGCCGAAGGCGTTCGCCAAGACCAACAAGCGGGGCGTGCCGACGGCCGCGATCCTCTCGTCCGTCGTCTTCGGCTTCGTCGCGGTCTTCTTCAACTACCAGTGGCCCGACACCGTCTTCGCGTTCCTGCTGAACTCGTCCGGCGCGGTCGCGCTCTTCGTCTGGCTGGTCATCTGTGTGACCCAGCTGCGGATGCGCGGGATCATCCTGCGCGAGACGCCCGAGAAGCTGGTCGTGAAGATGTGGCTCTTCCCGTACCTGACCTGGGCGACCATCGCGATGATCGTCTTCGTCCTCGGCTACATGATCTACGACGGCGGCAGCGCGCGTGAGCAGGTCGTGCTGTCCCTGCTGGTGGCCGGCCTGGTGCTGGCCGTGGCGCTGGTCAAGGACCGCTTCAAGAAGGCCACGCGGGACGAGATCGACGCCTGATTCCCTGCCTGGCGGACGCTGTCAGGCATGCACGGAAGGCTCTCCGTACACCGATCACCTCGGGAACGGAGAGCCTTTCCATGTCCGTCGCCGCTGCCGCCCGTACGACTTCGCCCTCGGGGACGGGGAACGGACGGCGGGCCGTACGACGCGGAAACGCGGAAGAGGCCCGCCCGGTCGAAGTCGAACTCGACCCGGCGAACCTCTTCGGATGGAACCGGCCGCGTCAGCCCTTGCGGCCGACGAGCTTCCACGTGGCCGGCAGCACGCCCATCGCCAGCGCGGCCTTGAGCGCGTCGCCGATCAGGAACGGGGTCAGACCGGCGGCGACAGCCTGCGGGAAGGACATGCCGGTGGCGAGGGCCAGGTACGGCACGCCGACCGCGTAGATGATCACGGAGCCGAGCACCATCGTGCCCGCGGTGCGGAGCACGGAGCGGTCGGCTCCGCGGCGCGCGAGGGCACCGACGACGGTGGTGGCGAGCAGCATGCCGAGGACATAGCCGAAGGACGGCATCGCCCGGCCCGAGGACGCCTGCGCGAACCACGGCACACCCGCCATGCCGACGAGCGTGTACAGCGCCAGGGAGAGGAAGCCGCGGCGGGCGCCGAGCGCGGTGCCGACCAGGAGGGCCGCGAAGGTCTGGCCGGAGACCGGGACCGGGGAGCCGGGGACCGGGAGGGCGAGCTGCGCGGCGATGCCGGTGAGGGCGGCGCCGCCGACGACGAGCGCGATGTCACGGGCGCGGCTGGACGGCAGCAGGTCGGCGAGAACCGTCCCGGAGCGGAGGGAACGGACAGGGGCGACGGCGGTGCTCATCGGGTACTCCGCGGGGTGAGGGTGTACGGGGACGGATCGACCGTAGTCGAGGAGTGAACGCTCGATCACCATCAGTCGCCCACAAAGGGGAGGTTGAGCCCTTCGTGGAGATCGGACAAAGAGCGGGATCGCCGCCTGACGCCACGTGACGCTTGTCACGTGGCAGAGCTGGACAGAGGTCCTTTTTGCGCCAGGGGCCGCCCACCAGCGAGACTGTGGGTTCTCCATAAACGCTCCAAGACGCTTCCCGAAGGCACGAGCCCCTCATGCACGACGCACCGCCTGCCGCCGCGGCCCCCCTCGCCCCCGAACCGGAGCCGCTCTCCCACGGCCTGAAGCAGCGTCATCTGACGATGCTCGGGCTCGGCGGAGTGATCGGGGCCGGGCTCTTCGTCGGCTCGGGCGCGGGCATCGCGGTCGCCGGGCCCGGCATCGTCCTGTCGTATCTGATCGCGGGCACGCTCGCGATGCTGGTCATGCGGATGCTCGGCGAGATGTCGGCGGCCATGCCGGCCTCGGGCGCCTTCTCCGTCCACGCCGAGCGGGCACTCGGCCGCTGGGCGGGCTTCTCGGTGGGCTGGCTGTACTGGTTCCTGCTGGTCGTCGTGCTGGCCGTGGAGGCGACGGGCGCGGCGCGGATCGCGCACGACTGGGTGCCGGGAGTCCCGCAGTGGGGCTGGGTCCTGATCTTCATGATCGTGTTCACCGTCGCCAACCTCGCGGCGGTGAAGAACTTCGGCGAGTTCGAGTTCTGGTTCGCCGCGCTCAAGGTCGGCGCGATCGTCCTCTTCCTGATCCTGGGGACTCTGGCGATCGTCGGCTTGCTGCCGGACACGGATCCGGTGGGGATGGCCAATCTGACCGGCCAGGGCGGTTTCCTGCCCAACGGCTGGGAGGGCGTGGTCTCCGGAGTGCTCGCCGTGGTCTTCGCCTTCGGCGGCCTGGAGGTCGTGACGATCGCCGCCGCCGAGTCGGACGACCCGGCGCGCAACGTGGCGCGGGCGGTACGGAGCGCCGTGTGGCGGATCCTGCTGTTCTACGTCGGCTCGATGCTGGTCATCGTGACGCTGCTGCCCTGGAGCTCCATGGTGCCGGGCCAGTCGCCGTACGTCGCCGTGCTCGACTCCATCGGGGTGCCGTCGGCCGGCCAGATCATGAACGTCGTGGTCTTCGTGGCACTGCTCTCGGCGCTCAACGCCAACCTCTACGGCTCCTCACGGATGATCTTCTCGCTCGCCGAACGCGGCGAAGCGCCCAAGGGGCTGCTGAAGGTCTCGGGCGGAGGCGTGCCGCGCCGGGCGGTGCTCGCGTCGGTGGCCTTCGGCTTCGTCTCCGTACTGCTGAATCTGAAGTGGCCGGATTCGGTCTTCCTCTACATGCTCAACGCGGTCGGCGCCGTGCTTCTCTTCGTCTGGGCCCTGATCGCGGTCTCCCAGCTGAAGCTGCGCCGCCGGATCGAGCGCGAGGCGCCGGAGACCCTGATGCTGAAGATGTGGGGCTTCCCGTGGCTGACCTGGACGGCGCTGGCCGCGATGGCGGCGGTCCTGATGCTGATGCTCACCGACGACGCGGCGCGGCCGCAGGTGCTGTGGTCGGCCGGGGCCACCGGGGCCGTCCTGCTGGTGGCGTGGCTGCGGGAGCTACGTACGGCTCGGTCATGATCCTTCACTTTGTGTGAAGATCGTGCCCGTATAGCGGACATCTGTTCCCTGTGAGCGGGGCACCCACCCAGACTGTGGGCCGTTCCCCCGTCTCAGCCAATGAACAGGGCGGCCCATGTCACGGACCACCGCGCCCGAGCCCGTCGACCTCAAGGACGATCAGGCACCCCCCTCACAGGGACTCACGCACGGCCTCAAGCAGCGCCATCTCTCGATGATCGCCCTCGGTGGCGTCATCGGCGCCGGCCTCTTCGTCGGCTCCGGAGCCGGTATCGCCGCCGCCGGTCCCTCGATCGTGGTCGCCTATGCCATCTCCGGACTGCTCGTCATGCTCGTCATGCGGATGCTCGGCGAGATGTCGGCGGCGAACCCGGCCTCCGGTTCGTTCTCCGTCCACGCCGAGCGTGCGATCGGCCCGTGGGCGGGCTTCACCGCGGGCTGGGCGTTCTGGTTCCTGCTCTGCGTGGCCGTCGGCCTGGAGGGCATCGGCGCGGCGAAGATCATGACCGGCTGGTTCCCGGGTACCCCGGAGTGGGCCTGGGTGGCCCTCTTCATGCTGGTGTTCTGCGGCACCAACCTGGCGGCGGTGAAGAACTTCGGCGAGTTCGAGTTCTGGTTCGCCGCGCTCAAGGTCGGCGCGATCGTCCTCTTCCTGGGCATCGGCGTGCTCGCCATCGTGGGCGTGCTGCCCGGCACGGACGCGCCCGGCACCACGAACCTCACCGGTGACGGCGGGTTCTTCCCCAACGGCTCCGAGGGGCTGATCGTCGGACTGCTCGCCTCGGTGTTCGCGTACGGCGGTCTGGAGACCGTCACCATCGCCGCGGCCGAGTCCGAGCACCCCGTCCAGGGCGTCGCCAAGGCCGTCCGTACGGCGATGTGGCGCATCGCGCTCTTCTACATCGGCTCGATGGCCGTCATCGTGACCCTGGTCCCGTGGGGCGACAAGGCCGTCGTCGAGAAGGGTCCGTACGTCGCCACCCTGGACCACCTGGGCATCCCGGCCGCCGGCCAGATCATGAACGTGGTCGTGCTGGTCGCCCTGCTGTCGGCCATGAACGCCAACATCTACGGCGCCTCCCGGATGGCCACCTCGCTGGTCGCCCGCGGCCAGGGCCCGAAGGCGCTGGGCCGTACGTTCGGCGGCGTGCCGCGACCCGCGGTGCTCGTCTCCTCCGTCTTCGGCTTCCTCTGCGTGCTGCTGAGCTACTGGCGGCCGAACGACATCT
The DNA here is from genome assembly GCF_042264065.1 of Streptomyces sp. NPDC056222. Taxonomy (NCBI): domain Bacteria; kingdom Bacillati; phylum Actinomycetota; class Actinomycetes; order Kitasatosporales; family Streptomycetaceae; genus Streptomyces; species Streptomyces sp. NPDC056222. The sequence goes on from NZ_JBHJTL010000132.1 coordinate 13,449, forward strand.
TCATGTGGCTCCTGAACACCATCGGCGCCATCATCCTCGTCGTCTGGTTCTTCATCGCCGTCTCGCAGCTGCTGCTGCGCCGCCGGACCGAGCGCGAGGCGCCCGAGAAGCTGGTCGTGAAGATGTGGGCGTTCCCGGTGCTGACCTGGGTGGCGCTGGGCGGCATGGCCGCGATCTTCTTCCTGATGGCCCGCGAGGAGGGCACCCGGGACCAGCTGTACTGGACGGGCGCCCTCACGGTGCTGCTCGCGGTGGTCGGCTTCATCCTTCAGAAGGTGCGCGGTCCGGTGTCGCAGGACGCCTGACCACGGCATGGACGTACGAGAACCCCCGGACCTGTCGGTCCGGGGGTTCCGTGCTTTCCGGGTGCCGCGCCACGAGTCCTAGGCCCAAGGGCTGATCAACTTCGGGGCACTACTGCTGTTAGCCTGCACCTGCATATAGATTGCAATAAGGACCAGCAGCGAGAGGCTCGGCACATGGCGATCTACACCCTTCCGGAACTGCCGTACGACTACGCGGCGCTGGAGCCGGTGATCAATCCGCAGATCATCGAGCTGCACCACGACAAGCACCACGCCGCCTACGTCAAGGGTGCGAACGACACCCTGGAGCAGCTGGAAGAGGCGCGCGACAAGGAGCAGTGGGGCGCGATCAACGGCCTGGAGAAGAACCTCGCGTTCCACCTCTCCGGCCACATCCTCCACAGCATCTACTGGAACAACATGGACAGTCCGAAGGACGGTGGCGGCGGCGAGCCGCTCGCGGCCGACGGTGTCGGTGAGCTCGCCGACGCGATCACCGAGTCCTTCGGCTCCTTCGCCAAGTTCAAGTCCCAGCTGACCAAGGCCTCCGCGACCACCCAGGGCTCCGGCTGGGGTGTCCTCGCGTACGAGCCGATCAGCGGTCGGCTGATCGTCGAGCAGGTCTACGACCACCAGGGCAACGTCGGCCAGGGCTCGATCCCGGTGCTGGTCTTCGACGCCTGGGAGCACGCCTTCTACCTGCAGTACAAGAACCAGAAGGTGGACTTCATCGAGGCCATGTGGCAGGTCGTCAACTGGCAGGACGTGAACAAGCGCTACCAGGCGGCCAGGACCTCCGTCCCGCTGATCTCCTTCTGATCGGCCCCCGCTCGTCCTGCTCGTGATCGTCTTCTCAACCTTCACCTGCGGGCGGATGAAAGAAGAACCCCCGTGATGACGTGAATCACGGGGGTTCTTCCATGGCCGGGCAGGGGTCCTACTCGAAGCTCGGCGCCGCCGTCCGGGTGCGCTTGATCTCGTAGAAGCCGGGCGTCGAGGCCACGAGCAGGGTGCCGTCCCACAGCCGGGCCGCCGCCTCGCCGCGCGGGGTCGGCGTCACGACCGGGCCGAAGAAGGCGACCTGCTCGCCGTCCGCGTCCGGGACGGAGATGACCGGCGTGCCGACGTCCTGGCCGACCTTGTCGATGCCCTCCTTGTGGGAGGCGCGCAGCTCGGTGTCGTAGATGTCCTTGTCCGCGTAGTCCACCAGCTCGGCCGGCAGGCCGACGTCCGCGAGGGCCGCCGAGATCGCCTCGCGCGTGGGGCCCTCGCCGTTGTTGTGGAAGCGGGTGCCGAGCGCGGTGTAGAGCTTGCCGACGACCTCCTCGCCGTGCAGCTGCTGGGCCGCCACGACCACACGGACCGGGCCCCAGGCCTTGGTCTCCAGCATCTCCCGGTACTCGGGGGAGACCTCGTCGAGCTTGTTCTCGTTGAGGACGGCCAGGCTCATGACCTTCCAGCGCACGTCGACCGGGCGCACCTTCTCGACCTCCAGCATCCAGCGGGAGGTCATCCAGGCCCACGGGCACAGCGGATCGAACCAGAAGTCGGCGGTGGTCCTGTTCTCGGGCATGTCACTCCTCAGGGACGGCTGTCTATGCGCCAGACGGGGCAACACCGCCGGTCGGCGGAGACATTCCCCGAGTGCCGTCCGTCAGTGGCACATGGGAGGATCGGTGCTGTTTCGAAGGCGCCACGAAGGAGTGACCGTGCCCGGTGAGAATCTGTCCCGCGACGAGGCCCGCGAGCGGGCCGCGCTGCTGTCCGTCGACGGGTACGAGGTCGCCCTCGATCTGCGGTCGGCGGTCGGCGAGTCCGGAGAAGAGCTGCGCACCTTCCGCTCGGTGACGACGATCCGCTTCCGCCGTACCGGCGCGGGCTCCGCCACCTTCGTGGACCTGATCGCCCCGGCCGTGACCTCCGTCGAGCTGAACGGGCGCGCGCTCGACCCGGCCGTCGTCTTCGACGGTGCGCGGATCGCGCTGGACGGCCTCGCCGACGAGAATGTTCTGGTGGTGGACGCGCAGTGCGCCTACAGCCGGACCGGCGAGGGCATGCACCGTTTCGTCGACCCGGAGGACGGCGAGGTCTACCTCTACACGCAGTACGAGCCGGCCGACGCCCGTCGGGTCTTCGCCAATTTCGAGCAGCCCGACCTCAAGGCCCCGTACCGCTTCGAGGTGACCGCGCCCGAGGGCTGGACCGTCTGGTCGAACGGCGTGGGCGAGCAGGACGGCGAGGGGGTGTGGCGGTTCGCCGAGACGGCAGCGATCTCCACGTACATCACCTGCGTCGTGGCCGGGCCGTACCACTACGTCACGGACACGTACCAGCGCGGGGACATCGAGATCCCGCTCGGCGCGATGTGCCGCAAGGGGCTCGCCAAGCACTTCGACGCGGACGACGTCTTCCTGATCACCAAGCAGGGCTTCGACTTCTTCCACGACAACTTCGACTATCCGTACCCCTTCGGAAAGTACGACCAGGCCTTCGTCCCCGAGTACAACCTCGGCGCGATGGAGAACCCGGGCATGGTGACCTTCCGCGAGGAGTACATCTACCGCGGCAAGGTGACGCAGGCGGCGTACGAGCGCCGGGCGAACGTCATCCTGCACGAGATGGCGCACATGTGGTTCGGCGACCTGGTCACCATGGTGTGGTGGGACGACCTGTGGCTGAAGGAGTCCTTCGCCGACTTCATGGGCTCGTTCTCGCTCGCGGAGGCGACCCGCTTCACCAACAGCTGGGTGACCTTCGCCAACAACCGCAAGTCGTGGGCGTACCGCGCCGACCAGCTGCCGTCCACGCACCCGATCACGGCCGACATCCATGACCTGGAGGACGCCAAGCTGAACTTCGACGGCATCACGTACGCCAAGGGCGCCTCGGTCCTGAAGCAGCTGGTGGCGTACGCGGGCCGGGACGCGTTCCTCGAGGGCGCGCGCCGCTACTTCAAGCGGCACGCGTACGGGAACACCCGTCTCGCCGATCTGCTGTCGGTCCTGGAGGAGACCTCCGGGCGCGACATGAAGGCGTGGTCGCGGGCCTGGCTGCAGACCTCGGGCGTCAACACGCTGACGCCGGTCGTCACGTACGACGCGGAGGGACGCGTCACGGAGCTGGCCGTCGTCCAGGAGGGCGACGAGCTTCGTCCGCACCGGGCGGCCGTGGGTCTGTACCGGCTGTCGCCCGAGGGCGAGCTGGTCCGCTACGCGCGTGCGGAGGCGGACATCACCGGGGCGCGGACCGTCGTCGCCGAGCTGGCGGGCGAGGAGCGGCCCGACCTGGTGCTCGTCAACGACGACGACCTGACCTACTGCAAGATCCGTTTCGACGAGGGCTCGCTGGCCACGCTGCGGGCGCACCTCGGCGACATCACCGACCCCTTGGCCCGCGCCCTGTGCTGGTCGGCGCTGTGGAACCTGACGCGGGACGGTCTGATGCCGGCCCGGGACTTCGTCGCGGTGGCGCTGGAGTTCGCCGGCCGTGAGACGGACATCGGCGTGCTCCAGATGGTGCATGCCTGGGCGCGCTCGGCGGTCACGCACTACGCGGCGCCCGAGTGGCGTGCGGAGGGCGGCCGGCTGCTCGCCGAGGGTGGGCTGCGCGAGCTGCGCGTTGCCGAGCCGGGCAGCGAGCACCAGCTGACCTGGGCGCGCTTCTTCGCGGCCGCGGCCGCCTCGGACGCGGACTTCCAGCTCCTGGAAGGTCTGCTCGACGGTACGGCGAGGATCGACGGCCTCGAGGTCGACCAGGAGCTGCGCTGGTCGTTCCTGGAGCCGCTGGCCACGCACGGCCGGGCGGACGAGACCCGGATCGGCGAGGAGCTCGCCCTCGACGACACGGCGACCGGCAAGCGCCACCAGGTGCGCTGTCTGGCGGCGCGGCCCTCGGCGGCGGTCAAGGCGCAGGCGTGGGCCCAGGTGGTCGAGTCGGACACGTTGTCGAACGCGCTGGTGGAGGCGACGATCGCGGGCTTCGCACAGCCCTCGCAGCGGGAGCTGATCGCGCCGTACGCGGAGAAGTACTTCGCCGTGATCGAGCGGGTGTGGGCCGAGCGGTCGATCCAGATCGGCATGGACGTGGTCCGGGGGCTGTTCCCCGGCCTCCAGGACGACGAGTCCACGCTCACGGCGACGGACGCGTGGCTGTCCGCGCACGATGACGCGGCGCCCGCGCTGCGCCGGCTGGTCCTCGAGTCGCGGGACGACCTGGCGAGGGCGCTGCGGGCGCAGGCGTGTGACGGGGCGGCCTGACGCACCCTGAGGGCAGGCGTTCCGCAGGGGGGGGGGGGCCCCCGCGGGAACCCCCGGCCCGCGCCCGGAGATAAAAAAAAAAAACAACCCCCCAAAACCCCCAGTATAGAGTGTTGGGGGGT
>NZ_JBHJTL010000133.1:0-16985 GCF_042264065.1 Streptomyces sp. NPDC056222
CCCACATCGGGGGGTGGGGGGGGCGGTTTTTTTTTAATCCCACCCCGCCCCCCCCCGGGGCGCCCCGCCGGGGCGCCCCCGGGCCCCCGCACCACACGCCTGCGACACCCGGCGCGGCGCTCCACGCCGCGGTCCGACGGTCGGGTTCGCTACGGCCGCCCGTGCCAGGTGCCACAGGGCGGCGACAGGGTGCGTCGGTGTGCCCCGGGCGGCGAACGTCCGGGCCGACCGGGATCGGCCAGGGGCCGGCCGGCGGCATTGCCCCGCGTCAGTCATGCGGTGGGGCGAGATCGCCGCGCAGCCGCCGGGCACGAAGGACCAGCTCCAGTTCGAAGCGGCGGTCCGGGTCGTCCAGGTCCTCGCCCCACAGCTCACGGAGCTGCCTCAGCCGGTAGCGCACGGTCTGCGGGTGGACTCCGAGCCGGGAGGCCACCTCCGGGGCACCGCCCCGTGTCTCCAGCCAGGCCAGCAGGGTCTCGGCGAGACGGTGGGTGTGGGCCGGGCCGCCCGACTCGTCCAGCTGCGCCAGCCGCCGCCGCGCAAGATCGTCGATCAACTCCCCTGCGGGCAGCAGCACCAGGGCTTCGACGTGCTCGGCGCAGTGCAGGAGCCGCCCTCGCGGCAGCAGATCCTCCTCGATCATCCCGACCGCGGCCTCGGCCCAGCGCAGCGACGTCACGGCCTCCGCCAGGGGAACCGACGGGCCGATCGCTCCGGACCAGCCGGCCACCGCCTGATGCAGCAACTCCGCGCGACCGGGGGCGTCCGGGTCCGGCACGACCAGGCGCGGCTGCTCGCCCTCCATGTCGAGCAGCACCCCGTCGCCGACGGCGGGGGCGACAGCCTCCAGGGCGGGGCGAAGCAGCACGGCGACCGCCACCCGTTCGGGCAGTTGCCAGCCCACGTCGGCCGCGCGGTCGGCGAGGAGGGCGGACGGGTCCGTGCGGTGCTCGGCGAGCAGGAGATCGACGAGAAGTCGTTGCCGGCGCAGCCGCTCTCCGGCCTGGCGGGCGACGGCCTCGGCGTACCCGCGTACCGACTGGGCCACCATGACGTCGAGGTACTCGAACGCGGACTCGGCGAGTTCGTACATGGCCGCGGACGGGATGTCGACCTGCTGCCCGATCTCCGCCATGCGCCGCCAGGAAAGGCGCACGCCCAGCCGGTAGATCCCCTGCAAGGAGTCCAGGCTGCGCCCCTGCGCGACCTCGCTGCGCCCGAAGTCCTGGAACATCTCGGGGAGGGCGCGAGGCCGGTCCGACCCCGTGGTCATCTGCTCGACGAAGAGCTCCAGGGCGTGCCGGATGGCCACCAGGGCCTTCGGCTCTCCGGACTCGTCGGCGATGAACACCAGACCCGGATGGTTCCGTCGGATCTCGGCCAGGATGTCCTGTGCCAGCTCGGGGACCTGCGCCAGGGCGCGGTCGGCGAACTGCTGAATCCGTTCTTGTGGCACGTCGTGCCACGCTGACGACGCTTCCACAACATCGCTCCTGGATGTCCGGTCCACATGCGCTCGGTCACCGGCCCGCCTCTTCACAACCTAGCCCGCGCCGGAGCCCGGCGTGCTGGTCGTCCCTGGGGCGGGTGGTTCGGGGAACGTGACGAGCGGCACATTCTGCTGCTCGGGTGTGGCGTCGAGAGCGGCGACGATTCCGAAGGCGGCGCCTGCGGCCAGAACGGCGGCGGCGATGCAGGTCAGGAAGGCGGCGAACAGTCTGGGCATGAGGATGATCGGCCTCTCAGTCGATGAGGTCTGTCACCCAGCGCGCCGGCCCGGTCCGGCGCGGTCAGTATGCGAGGCGCGTTGACAGAAGGTCAAGGGCCGCCTACTTTCGCCGTTCACCGCCACTGTTACTCCTGGGTAAGTCGTTCGTCCCCCCGGACAGGCCGCAATCCGTGCGTGTGGTTCCTTCCCGCGCAGCCCATGAGCCCCTCGCATATCGCACCCGTATCGGAGTACTCGTATGCGTCGTTCAATATCCCCTTTGTCCCTGATTCTGCTGGGTTCCGGAGTCTTTCTGCTGGTACTCACCCAGCTCCTCGTCTGGTACGTGGAGCCACGTGCCAAGCGCACTCCGACCGATGTGAACTCCACGACGGTCTTCCGTGGGCAGGGCAGCTACTTCGACACCGGGTCCGTCGCCACCGTGGACGACCAGACGCTCACGATCACCCGCAAGGTGCTGGGGAACGTGGCCGAGAGCGAGCGCAGCGGAAACGCGATCTGGGACGTGTCGACCCAGATCGATACGCCGAAGACGCTGCCGCTCGCCGACCCGCGGAAGTCCCTGCAATGGAGCACCGAACGCTGGGTGACCGACCGTCGGACGAACCTCCCGGTGCACTGCTGCGAGGAGAAGCCCGGGTTCGAGGGCGAGGCCTACCTGAAGTTCCCGTTCGACGTCGAGAAGCGCGCCTACACGTGGTGGGACAGCACCCTGGGTGCCGCCGTGCCGCTGGAGTTCGACGAGGTCACCAAGGTCGACGGGCACGAGGGCTACCGCTTCGTCGGCACTGTCGAGGCCACCGCGACCGGCACCCGCATGGTGCCCGGCGTGCTGGTGGGCAGTTCGAAGCCGGGCCAGGTGCTGGCCGAGGAGTGGTATTCCAACGCGAGGATCGAGCTGACCGTGGACCGGCGAACGGGTCGGATCATGAACGCGGTGATCGCGCCGACCAAGACGCTGCGGGCCCCGGGTTCGCAGAAGGACGCGGTCACCCTGCTGTCCAGCGAGCGGCTGGAGTTCACCGACGCGACCCGGCTCGAACAGGTGAAGCTGGCCTCCGAGGACGGCAGCCGGCTGAAGCTGCTGGGCGAGACCGCGCCCCTCGGGGGCGGGGTCCTGGGCGGCCTGCTCGCCGCCGTCGGCGTCGTGCTCCTGATACGCGGCCGTCGACGGCCGGAACACTCAGAAGAGTGATAAAGCGCCGCAGGACCTGCGTCCCGAACTTGTCACCGGGCTGAGTAGCCGGAACGACTTGTCGAACGAAGACTGACGTTACCCCCGAGTAAGAGCAAGGTTGCCGGTGTGAGCGTGCTCCCACCCTCAGGAGTCCGCCATCGGCAAGGCGCTGAGACGGCCGCACCTCCACCGTCCGCGCCGCGGTACCCGCAGCACACGCAGTACCCGCAGACAGAGCCAGCCCAGCGCTTCATCCCCGGAAGCCCGGCAGTCCCCCCACCCGCCTGCCCCCACCCGCCTGCCTCCCGCAGCCGCCTTCTTCCCCCACCCGCCTGCCTCTCGCAGCCGCCGAGTTGGAGCACCTCTATGCCCCAGCGCGCGTCCGCTCTGGCCCTCGGCCAGAAGGACTCCCTCTCCGTCCCCACTCAAGTCCGCACCGGCAGCCATGTCGCCGACTCGCTCGCCGCCGACCCGCACGTCGGATCTCCTGGGACATCCCCACCGCGTCGGATCACCTTTCTCGCCCGCCGTGACCTGGCCAACCAGGCCGCCGGCGGATCGGAACTGCTCATCGACCGGATAGCCGACGGCCTGACCTCCGGCGGCCATGAGGTCACGCTCGTGTGCGGCGGCCCGGCCGCCCAACGCGACTACCGGGTGGTCTCAGCGGGAGGTGACGCCGGTCACTTCCTGCGCGCCAAGTCGACCTTCGCCCGCGAGGTCGGCGACTGCGACCTGCTCGTCGAAGTGTGCAACGGCATGCCGTACCTGGCGCCGCTGTGGCACCGCGGACCAACGTTGTGCCTGGTCAACCACGTGCACACGGATCTTTGGCAGATGCGTTACCCGGGCCCGGCGGCACGGCTGGGACGCAGGCTGGAGCACTGGGCACTGGCCGGCACCCACCGCGACAACCTGATGGTGGCCGTCTCCGAGTCGACCGCCTCCGAGCTGCGCGACATCGGCGTGGCCGCGGACCGCATCCGGATCGTCAACAACGGTGTCGAAGACCCCGGCCCGCTGCTGCCCGAGGCCAAGGAACCGCTGTTCCTGGCCGTCGGCCGACTGGTGGAGTACAAGCGCATCGACCTGCTCCTCAGACTGTGGGAGCGGGTCCGCCCCGTCACCGGTGGCCGACTCGTCATCGTGGGCGACGGCCCCGAACGGTCACGCCTTGAAGCCATGGCCGGCCCCGGTGTGACGTTCACAGGCCGGGTGTCGGACGCCGAGAAGCACCGGCTGATGTGCGAGGCGTGGCTGCTGCTGCACCCCTCCCTCGTCGAGGGCTGGGGGCTGGTCGTCACCGAGGCGGCCGCCCGGGCCACCCCAGCGATCGGATTCGACATACCCGGGCTGTGCGACTCCGTCGAGGACGGGGAGACCGGGGTGCTCGCCCGGGGGGAGAGTTCGTTCGCCGCTGCGTGGTGCGCCCTGTCTCTCAGCACCGAGCGGCGCGCGGCCCTCGGACGTGCCGCCGTGCATCGCGCCAAGCGCTTCCGCTGGAGCGCGACGGTCCGTCAGTTCCAGGCGGTCGCCGCCGAGGCCGTGGCCCGCGCCGCCACCCCGGGACGCGGCAGGAGCGGCCGTGGCTGAGATCACCGAACGCGAATTCAAGGATCCGTCGCTGAAGAGATCGGCCGCCCTCTTCCGGGCGTTCATGCGCGAACCCAGCGATCCCGAACGGTGTTACACCCTGCTGGCCCGCGACTCGGTCGCACAAGTGGCACGGCACATCGACCTGCCCGGCAAGATCGTCGTGGACATCGGCGGTGGCAGCGGCCACTTCACCGAGGAGTTCCGCCGCCGTGGCGCGCAGAGCTACCTCTTCGAGCCCGACCTGCGGGAGCTGAGCGCCCGCGGCCCGGTCACCGAGGGCGCGGTGCTCGCCGACGGATATCTGCTGCCGCTCGCCGACGGGGCGGCGGACGTCTGTTTCTCGTCCAACGTGCTGGAGCACGTGTCGGACCCGCAGACGTTCATCAGCGAGATGGCGCGGGTCACCCGTCCCGGCGGACTGATCTACCTGTCGTTCACCAACTGGCTCTCCCCCTGGGGAGGTCACGAGACCGCGCCGTGGCACTACCTCGGGCCCGACCGCGCCCGCGCACGCTACGCACGGCGCACCGGCCGCGAGGCCAAGCACACGCTCGGCGAGAACCTCTTCCCCGTCCACATCGGTCCCACCCTGCGGCACGTCCGCGGCCGCGACGACGTGCAGGTCGTCACCGCGCGCTCCCGTTACTGGCCGTTCCTCGCGAGCACGATCACCCGGGTGCCGGGACTCCGCGAGATCGCCACCTGGAATCTGCTGCTGATTCTCAGGCGAAGCCCATGAGTCTGCGAAGCGAGGAACGGTCATGACCACTACGGTCCAGGCGCCCACCCGGGCGCCGCAGCCCGGCCCGACGCCGTCGGAGGCGCTCGGCGAGCCGCGCGGACGACGCCTGCTGTTCGGCTTCTGGGCCGTCGTGCTGGTGTCGTTCCTCGCGGTGTCACCGGGGAAGACGACGTTCGAGACCAAGCTCGGCGTCGCCCTCGACCCCTGGCGCTTCCTCGGCGACCTCGGTTCGCTGTGGAACGGCAACGTGGGCCTCGGCGGCATAGCCAACCAGTACGTCGGCTACGCCTTTCCCGCGCTCCCTTACTACGCGTTCATGGACCTGCTGCGGGTTCCGGTGTGGCTGGCCGAACGGCTCTGGCTGTCGATCATCGTGACCGCCGCCTTCTGGGGCGCGCTCAGGCTCGCCGAGCGGCTGCGCGTGGGGACACCCGCGTCCCGGGTCGTGGGCGCGGTGGCGTACGCGCTGTGGCCCACCTTCACGATCGTCATCGGATCGACGTCCGCCGCCGCGCTGCCCGGCGCCCTGCTGCCCTGGGTGCTGCTGCCGCTGACCTCCGCGACGCTGAGCCACCGGATGGCCGCCGCACGTTCGGCCCTGCTGATCCCCTTCATGGGTGGCGTGAACGCCGCCTCCACGTTGGCCGCGCTGCTGCCCGTGGGGCTGTACCTGCTCAGCCGCCCGCCCGGCCGGCGCCGCCGCGCGCTGCTGGGCTGGTGGATACCGGGAGTTGCGCTGGCCACCGTCTGGTGGGTGGTGCCGCTGCTCCTGCTCGGCATCCACGGCGAGAACTTCATGCCGTACGTCGAGCAGGCCGACACCACCACCGCCACCATGTCCGCGACCGAGCTGCTGCGCGGCGCCGGCAACTGGGTGGCCTATCTGAACTTCGGTGAGGCATGGCTGCCGGCCGGCTGGGCCGTCGCGACCTCCGTCGTCACCATCCTCGGTTCGGCGTTCGTCGCGGCGCTGGGTCTCGCGGGCCTGGCCCGTCGGGACCTGCCGGAGCGCCGCTGGCTGCTGTTGACCGTGCTGGCCGTCGTCCTGATCACGCTCGCCGGGTACGGAGGAGCCTTCGGCGGTCCGTTCCACGGTGTCGTCCAGGACTGGCTGAACGGGCCGTTGAAGCCGTTCCGCAACATCTACAAGTTCCAGCCGGGACTGGCCCTCGCGCTCGCGCTCGGACTGGTCCATCTGACGGCCGTGCTGTCCGAGAGCAGAGGTTCCCACGCACTCCGCGGTCGGCGCTGGGTGCCTGCGGCCGCGGCGGTGCTGGTACTGCCCGGCCTGGCGCTCCCGTACGTCAACGGCTCGATCCTGCAGCCCGGGGCGTTCACCAAGCTGCCCACCCACTGGGAGAGCGCCGCCGGCTGGCTCGAGGACAACGCCCCCGACAGCCGCGCACTGGTCGTCCCGGCGACGGCGCACGGCATCTACACCTGGGGTTCCCCCATCGACCAGCCGTTCGACGTGCTGGCCGAGACCCCCTGGGCACAGCGTGACTTCGTCCCCTTCGGCACTCCCGGAGCACGCCGCATGACGGACGCCGTCGAGCAGGCGCTGCTGTCCGGCACCGAGGTTCCGGGCCTTCGGGCGTACCTGGCGCGGGCCGGTATGCACGAGGTGGTCGTCCGCAACGACCTCGACCCCGACCAGATCGGCTATGTCCCGCCTCAGACGGTGAAGCGGACCCTGGAGTCGTCCGGCTACCGCAAGGTCGCCGGGTTCGGCCCGCTGGTGACCGGCGGACGCATCGCCGCCGACACCCCGCTCCAGGTGCAGGGGCTCTACCCGCGGCTCCAGGCCGTGGAGATCTACGAGCCGCAGGACCGCGACGGGAGGCCCGGCAGGGTCGGTGTCTCGGCCGTGGCCGACACGGCCGTGGTCAGTGGCGGACCCGAGTCGTTGCTCCAGCTGTCCGCCGATCCCTCGATGGCCGAGAGGCCGGCCGTACTGGCCGGGGACGGGCTTCCCCAGGGCGTGGTCGCACCGGTGAAGGCGGTCGCGGACGGGCTGCGCCGAGCCGACACCCGGTTCGGCCTGGTCAACAACAACACCTCGTACACCTACACGGCGGACGAGCGCAATCACTCCGGCAGCCTGCAGAACCCGGGGGAGAAGCCCAAGCAGATCCTGCCGTCGGAGGGCACCGACCACCAGACGACGGCGGTGCTGCGCGGTGCCGAGTCCGTGACGGCTTCCAGCAGTGGCAACTGGCTGTTCCACCAGCCGCAGTACGACCCGGTGAACGCCTTCGACGGCAACCCGGACACCGCGTGGGCCGAGGGCAGCCCGGGCAGGCCGGCCGGCCAGTGGCTCAAGGTCGAGTTCTCCCGGCCGACCGACATCCCGGCCTCCGTCCAGCTGACGCCCCTGCCGGGCGACGCCATGCGCGCGGCGCCCACGCAGGTGCGGATCGAGACCGGCCGCGGTTCGGCCGAAAGCCCGCTGCAGACGAACGGCCTGCCGCAGACCGTCAGGGCTCCGGCCGGCGAGGCGTCCTGGATGAAGATCACCGTCGTTGCCGCGCAACAGGCACGACCGGGCCTGTCCGGGGCCGGCTTCTCCGAGGTGTCGATCCCGGACGTGCAGGTGACGCGCATGTTGGCGCTGCCTGCCGACGCGGAGCGCACCGACGCGGAGACGACCGTGTACTCCCTGCACCGGGGCACCGACGCGGGCGGTCTGTCGCCCGTATCGGCCGAGGTGGGACTGCACCGGCGGTTCAGCACCCAGGAATCGGGCGAGTACAAGGTGTCGGCGCGAGCCGTCGCGGTGCCCGGCGGCCCGTTGGACGAGCTTCTGGACCGTTCGGCCCCCGGATCGAAGAACCGGCTGACGGCCTCCGTGGACTCCACCAGCCGCAACGGCTCGTCACTCAGCGCCCGCAACCTGGTCGACGGTGATCTGACGACCGCCTGGATAGCGGGCGACCGGCCGGTCGTCCACCTGAGCTGGCCCAAGAAGACGAAGATCGACGAGATCGTCCTCGCGTCGGCGGGCGGGGTGTCCACCCGGCCCGAACAGGTGATGATCAGCTCCCCGGGCGGCGCCGCCGTGGCCGACGTGGACGAGAACGGGCGGGCCCGATTCCCGGCGATCGAGACGAACCGGCTCGACATCACCATCAGCAGGGTCGCCCCGCTCACCGTCCACAATCCGGTGGCGAACGCGCAGTTGCAGCTGCCGGTCGGGCTGAGCGAGGTGCATGTTCCCGCACTCGCCGATCTGCGGGTGCCGCCGCCGAAGCCGTCCGCGCGCTTCTCGCTGCCGTGCGGCAAGGGCCCGGACCTCGCTGTGGGCGGTGTCCTGCACAAGACGACGGCCTCCGGACTCGTCCGGGACCTCACCGAGCGGCGCCCCGTCACCGTCGCCCTCTGCGCGGGGGAGGAGAAGGACGGCACCCTCGAACTTCCGTCCGGCGACCACGAGGTGGAGGCGGGTGACGCGGGCCCGCTGGCGATCACCGACGTCACGCTGACCCGGGGCACCCCGCAGAAGACGGCGGGAGCGGCGGGTCGCGAGGCCACCGTCACCAGGTGGACCGACGACAGCCGGACCGTCTCGGTGTCGGCCGGCTCCGGCGGGGCCGCGTACCTGCGGACCTTCGAGAACGCCAACGACGGCTGGAAGGCCACGCTCGACGGCACGGAGCTGGAGCCGGTGCGCCTCGACGGCTGGCAGCAGGCCTGGGTGATACCGGCCGGGGCGTCCGGCACGGTGACCATGGAGTTCGAGCCCTCCGGGCCGTACAGGACAGCCCTGATCGGCGGTGCGATCGCGCTCGTCGCCCTCGTCGCCCTGGCCTTCGTGGGCCGTCGGCGCCACGCCGGTGGAGCCGACGAGAGGCTGCCCGAACCAGCGGCCCCGGGGATGCTGCTCGGGACACTGGCGCTGACCGCGGTCGTCGCGGTCGCGGCGGGGCCGGTGGCTCTGGTCGTGCCCGTACTCGCTGTGGCGGCGCGGATCCGGCCGGCCCTTCTGGTGCCGACCGCGGCGGCGGCGATGGCCGGAGCGGGCCTCGTCGCGGCCGTGGGCGCCGGGGAGCCGGTCGCCGCAGGGGAGGGCGCGTTCAGCGGCCTCGCGCAGGTGCTCGCGCTTGTGGCCCTGGCAGCCGCCCTGGTGACGGCGGTGAGGCCGGAGTCCGTGGCCGCCGGGCGTGGGCACGGCGACGGACATGAGGACCACGACGATGCCGACACGCCGCAAGCCGGACCGGTCGTCACGGCCAGGCCGCGAAGCACCGGTGACGGGCACCGGCCCGAGCCGCCCCTCTGGCGGCCCGAAGGCGGTGGCCCCTCGTGATCGCGCCGTGGACCGCCGCCGGGAGGGGAACCGTGCCCCCTCCCGGTACGGTCCGGATTCCCTTTCCGACCGTCGACGAGGTGTCGCGGCACTGCCTCAGTGACGACGAACCGGAGAGCGTACACATCGAGGTTCATCTGCCCGGACGGCTGGACGAGGCACGGCTGCGGGCCGCCTTCCGGAGGGCGCTGCTGGCGCACCCCAGGGCGCTGATGCGGGAAGTGCCCGGCCGTCGGCACCGCCGGTCCTTCGCGTGGGAGCTGACCGATCAACCGGACATCGACCCGGTGAGCCTCGTGGGACGGGGCCCCGACGCGTTGGCCAGGGCCCGGGCCCGCGCCCTGAGCGAATGCCCGCCGCTCACCCTGTCGCCGCCGATGCGCCTGGAAGTCGTCGAGGTGACCGGGCGAACGGCCGCCCCCGAGCCGTCGGCGGCGGGTGTGGCTTCCGGGACCGGGACCGTGCTGCTGCTGACGATGCATCACACGGCCCTCGACGCGGGGTCGGGGCTGCGGGTGCTCGCCACGACCGCCGAACAGTACGGCGGTGTGGCCGGCCTCCCGGTCACCGGGCGGGTCCGGCCGGGGCGCTCGGGTCCGGCTCCGAGCGGGACCGACGGCACCGGCCACGCCCTACGTGCGCGTCCCGTACGCGTCGCTCCGGACTCCCGCCCCCGGCCGGTACGTGCCCGCGCCGTGGGCAACGGCATGCTGCAGGCGGACCTGCCCGTTCCACGGCGTGCGGCGCGGAACGGGGGCCTCGAGCCCTGGACCGTCAACGACCAACTGCTGGTCGCCGCAGCGCTGATGGTGGGCCGCTGGAACGCCTCGCAGGGCAGGCCGGCCGGTCCGGTGAGGATCACGATGCCCGTGGACGACCGGCCGCGCGGCACGGAGATGCCGATGGGCAACGGAACCCGCCTTGTCGAGGTGGCCATGACCTCCGAGGACCCGCGCGACACCGACCTGCTGCTCGGTGAACGGCCGGACCCGGCAGCCGTGACACGGTTGCTGCGCACCACGGCTCGGCGTACCCGCGCGCTGAAGTCGGCCCATGGCGCCCCTCTGGGTGCCGGGGCGAGTCTGCTGACCGCACCGCTGCTACCGGTCGGCATCCGGGGCGTGCTCACCCGTGGCGCACGGCGGGCGGCGGCGTCCTGGACCTCGACGGCGCTGGTCACCAACATCGGACGCGTGCCGTACGAGCTGGACTTCGGCGACGCCGGCCGGGCGACAGCCGTGTGGTTCTCCGCACCGGCGCGTATGCCGCGCGGGCTGAGCGTGGCGGCGGCTTCCACCGGCGGGCGACTGCATGTGACGCTGCGCTGGTCACGGGCGCTGCTCGGTGACGCGGCCGGTGCGGATCTGGTGGGCTTGTTCGAGGAGTCGCTGTCGGCGACGTCTCTCACCCCGGCCGGGGAAAACGCTCCGGGTGCGGGGCCGGGAGCCCGCATCCGGGAGGCGGCCGCCACCGCCGCGGACACCCACGCCTCCGCGGCCCGGGATCACACCCGGAGCCCGGGCGGGCCGTACCGCCGCGACACAACGCATCCCGACTCGACACCAGGTGGAGCCCGCTCCACCCACGACAGCTGGAAGAGGCCGTCATGACCCTCTCCACCAGGGGCTCCGCAGCAACCGGGAAGTCGCCCGAGGCGGCGGTGACTTCGCCGGGCCGACCGGTCCCCGGGCTGCGGGACTTCTACGAGAACCCCGCCGTTCCCGTCGCCTCCGGGGAAGCCCGGACACTGCGTCAGGCCCGGATGCTGGCCGATGCGCTCGGCCCCGTGGGGCCCGGCCGCCCGGCCGCGACCGTGCTCGACGTGGGCTGCGGGGACGGCTCGGCCGGCGCGACCGCGGCCCACGTCCTGGACGGGCACCGCGTCGTGGGGATCGACTGGTCGCAGGACGCGCTGCTCCGGGCGGCCACGCGCCTGAGCCAGGTGGTCCGCGGCGAGCTCACCGGCAGTGGTCTGCCGTTCGCCTCCGGCAGTGCCGACGCCGTGCTGTTCAGCGAAGTCGTCGAGCACCTCGTCGACCCCGACAGTGCACTCGACGAACTGCACAGGGTGCTGCGGCCCGGTGGGCATCTCATGCTCTCGACGCCCAACCTCGGCGCTTGGTACAACCGCGCCCTGCTGCTCGCCGGAGTCCAGCCGGTGTTCTCCGAGGTGAGTCTGCGCCGTATCCACGGCAGACCGGGCAGGGAGGTGGTGGGCCATCTGAGGCTGTACACGGCGCGTGCGCTGCGCGAGTTCGTGACGGCGTCCGGGTTCGAGGTGGTGTCGGTCGCCGGTGCGCCGTTCCACGGAGTGCCGCGGCCGCTCCGCCCGCTGGACCGTCTGGCCTGCGGGCTGCCGTCCCTCGCCTCCATCCTCCTCGTGCATGCGAGAAAGGTGTAGCCGGTGGTGTGGGGTGTGATCGCCGCACTGGTGGCGAACGTCCTGTACAGCACCGGCTTCGTCCTGGAGAAGCGGGCGCTCGCCGGCATGCCGCGGCTGAGCGCCGCACAGCCGGGCCGCGCCCTGATCCTGCTGGCCTGCAGGCCCTTGTGGATCTGCGGGGCCATGGCGCTGGCCCTGGGGTTCGCCGCGCAGCTGGCCGTCTACCGCACACTGCCGATCGCCGCCGCCCAGGGCTTGTTCCTGTCCGGCCTGGTCCTCCTGCTGGTGCTCTCGTCGGTGGTGCTCGGTGAGCGCCCCTCCGGCCGTGAGCGGCGTGCGGTGGCCGTCATCGGTCTGGCGCTGGTGATGGTGGTGGCCTCGCTGTACGGGACCAGCGAGGAGATCAGCCGCAGCGCGCCCACCGGCATCCTGCTGGCCCTGTGTGTCCCGACGCTCGCGGCCGGGCTGGTGCTGTACACGGCCGCGGAGCGGCGCGCCCGCCGGCGCCATCGGCAGCCGACCACCGGAGTGGCCTATGCGGTCGCGGTCGGTCTGATCTACGGCGTCAGCTCGCTGGCCATCAAGGGCGTCTCCGGGCATCTGGACACCTCGGACCTCCTGGGCTCCGTGCCCGTCCTGTTCGCCTCCCCCTACCCGTACCTCCTCCTGCTGACAGGGGTCGGCGGACTGGTGCTGTCGCAGACCGCGCTGCAGCGCTGCCGGGCGTCACTGATCGTCCCGGTGTGCACGACGGTGACCTGTGTGTTCACGATCGTGAGCGGCACGATCGCGTTCGACGAACCGCTGCCCGACGACCTGTTGCGGCTGTTACTGCGTCTCGGCGGCACCGCGCTCGCACTGACGGTCCTGCTCACCCTGCCGCGACACGACGCGGACACCCCCACTTCCGAAGGAGCCCGGTCATGAACCCTGACAACCCGCTGCTGAAGATCCTCGCCTGCCCGCTCGACAAGGGCCCGCTGATCCTCGACGAGACCGGGGGCGCCCTCTACAACCCGCGCCTGCGCCGCCGCTATCCGATCGTCGACGGCGTTCCGCAACTGCTTCCCTCTTCCGGCGTGCCCGCCGTCGAGGAGGAACCCGCGGTCGAGAACAAGCACGACGTGTCCGCCGGACCATCCGACTCCGTTGGCCGGGACAGAGCTTGAGCGCGGTCGGGTTGTCGTTACGGAGATTGACGGACACGAACAAGGACGACCCGCTGAGCTTCCTGGGCCGACCCCTCGGTGAGCGGACGCGCTCCGAATGCGCCGTCTCTGACGTCGGGGCGTGTCGGCAGGCGTCGAGAAATGTGCTGCCCACCCCATCCGGAAGGCCGCTCGGTACCGAAATAGGGGCGTGAGAGGACAACCGATCCACGGCCGCGGCCCCCCTGGGCGGCGGCCGGTGGGAGGAGCACGTCATGAACACCACGTTCACCCGACGCCGCGCTTCGGCCGCGCTGTCCGCCGTGGCTCTCGCGGTCTCGTTCGGAGTCTTTGTCCCGCAGGCGTCGGCCGACGTCGGCAACGCTCCGTTCGGCCCGGGCTGCGCCTCGGTGCCGAAGGAGGGGGAGGGCTCGGTCGACGGCATGGCCGACGACCCGGTGGCGACCGCCGCGTCGAACAACCCCGCTCTGTCGACCCTGGCCGCCGCCGTCGAGAAGGCCGGCCTGGTCGACACCCTGAACAATGCGGAGGACATCACGGTGTTCGCGCCGACGAACGACGCCTTCGCCAAGATTCCGAAGGCGGACCTGGACAAGGTCCTCGCCGACAAGGCCACGCTCACCAAGATCCTCACCTATCACGTGGTCGACGAGCCGGTGGAGAAGGCGGACCTCGCCGACGGATCGTTCAAGACCCTGCAGGGCGGCACGCTGACCACTGACGGGTCAGGAGAGGCGTACAAGGTGAACGACACCGCCTCCATCGTCTGCGGCGATGTGCGCACCTCCAACGCGACCGTGCACACCATCGACACCGTGCTCATGCCCCAGTGAGGAAGGTGGCAGGCCCGGGGTCCGGCTTCGACCGGGCGCCGGGCACGCGGACGTCGGACCGCAGGGCGTCGAGCAGCGCGTGATGCCCGTCGCTGATCGGGCCGATGCCGCATGCGTGAACGGGCGGGTCCACCAGGGGTGCCCAGGTGCGGGGACGCCGACCGGAGGGCGGCTGATTCCGTGTTCCTTCCGACGTCCGCATAGGCTGGCCGTGTGGATGACGGGCATGCGGAGACGATCGAGACGGATACCGGGAGCAGGGCCGATCTGCAGAAGTTCGGGGTCGCTCTGCGGCGGACCATCGGTGAGATGAACCGCCTGGTCCATGGCTTCGCTTCGACCGAGAGCCTGCACCCCACCGACGTCCATGCGCTCTCGTTCGTGCTCGACAACCCCGATACGGCCACCCCGGGGCTGTTGCGGGAGCATCTCGGCCTGACATCCGGCGCGGTGACCGCCTGCCTCGACCGTCTGGAGAAGGCCGGCCACATCCGGCGCAGCAGGGCCGACGACGACCGGCGAGTGGTACGCATCCACTACGTCCCGGGAGCCCGAGCAGTCGCGCGGGCCTACTTCATGCCGCTCGCGCAGGCGGCGGATCGTGCTCGCGGCCATTTCACAGCGGACGAACTCGCGGTCGTTCTGAGATATCTGGACGCGCTGAACGAGGAGCTCGGCGAGTTGCGCGTTCCCCGCCGCTGACGCAGCCGTGTGCGGTTCGCCCGGCCGGCATCTCCTCCAGGGGCACGTTCGGGTCGACGAAGTACCACCAACGCGCCCGACCGCCCCAGCGATGGGCGACGCTCGCTTCTTGATGGCTGCATCCGTGTCGTACCGGTGCGCGGAAGGCGGGGTGTTGGCCGCTGATCGGTGTGGGGCGCGGGAGCCCCGGATGCCCTGACTGTCGGTGCCCGAGATGGTCCATGCTTCAATCTATCTTGATCATTGAGATTGTTGACTGTTGAGAGACATTGGAGTGTTCATGTCCACACCCCTGCGGTGGGCGAGCAGACTGCTGCCGCTGCTCGTGCTGGTCGTCTGGCTCGCCATCGGGGGCGGCCTCGGCCCCTACGCCGGCAAGCTCGGCGAGGTCGCGACCAACGACCAGGCCGCCTTCCTGCCCCGCAGCGCGGAGTCGACACAGGTCCTCCGGGTTCAGGAGGCGTTCCGCCAGGAGAAGACCCTTCCGGTCCTGATTCTCTGGACCGCCGAGGGCGGAGATCGGATCGATCCGTCGGCACAGGCGGCCGCCACCCGGGCCCTGTCCTCCCTGAAGGGCACCGCAGGCGTGGTTGGCACGCCTTCCCCGGCCTTCCGCTCCGAAGACGGCGAGGCGCTGCGAGGAATCGTTCAGCTCCGCACGGACCTCGGCGACGAGCTGCCCGTGACGCTGGAGGAGGTCGACGCCGCGGTCTCCGTCGTGCCGGGGACCGAGGTGTGGCTGGGCGGTCCCGCCGTCACGCAGGCGGACTTGGGTGACGCGTTCGCCGGCATCGACGGTCTGCTCCTCGTCGTCGCCCTCGTGACCGTCCTGGTCATCCTGCTCCTGGTGTACCGGAGCGTCCTGCTCCCGCTGATGATCATCCTTGGGGCGGTGTTCGCCCTCGGTCTGGCCTGCGCCGTCGTGTACGTCCTGGCCGATCACGACATCGTGCGGGTCGACGGGCAGGTGCAGGGCATCCTCTCCATCCTCGTCATCGGCGCCGCCACGGACTACGCCCTGCTGCTCGCCGCCCGCTACCGGGAGGAGCTCGGCTCGCGGGACGGCGACTCCGTGGCGGCCATGCGTGCCGCCCTCAAGCAGTCCTTCGGACCGATCGTGGCCAGCGCCGCGACCGTCGCGCTCGGCCTGCTCGCCCTCCTCTTCAGCGATCTCACCAACAACCGGGCCCTCGGCCCCGTCGGCGCCATCGGCATCGCCTGCGCCGTGCTCAGCGCCGTGACATTCCTGCCCGCCGTCCTGGTCCTCCTCGGCCGGGCCGCGTACTGGCCGGCCCGCCCCAAGGCGAGCACCGGTGACGACGCACACCCCGTGTGGCGCAAGGTCGCGGCGCTCGTCGACCGCGCACCGCGCAAGGTCTGGGCCGGCTCGCTCGCCGCCCTGCTCGCCTGCGCCGCCTTCTCCTTCACGCTCGATTCCAAGGGAGTGCCGCTCGACGAGATCTTCGTCAAGGACGCGCCCTCCGTCGCCGCTCAGGTGCGTCTGAGCGAACACTTCCCCGCCGGTGCGGGCAACCCCGCCGTCGTCATCGCGGGCGCCGGTGCCGCCGAGAAGGTGCGCACCGCCGCCGAGGGTGTCGACGGAGTCGACTCCGCGGTTCCTTTCGCCGCACCGGGTACCGCGCAGCCGCTCGTCGCGGACGGGCGCGTACGGATCGACGTCACCCTCGCGGATGCCGCGGACTCCGACGCCGCCAAGGACACCGTCGCCCGCCTGCGTACCACCCTCCACGCCGTACCGGGCGCGGACGCGCTCGTCGGCGGCTACACCGCCCAGCGGTACGACACCCAGGTCACCGCCGAACGGGACAGGAAGCTCATCGTCCCCGTCGTGCTGGGGATCATCCTGGTGATCCTCGTCGGTCTGTTGCGTTCCCTGCTGCTGCCCGTGCTGCTCGTGGCGACGGTCGGGCTCAACTTCCTGGCCACGCTGGGCGTCGCCGCCGTTGTCTTCGAGCACGTCTTCGGATTCACCGGAACCGACTCCGCGGTACCTCTGTACGGATTCGTCTTCCTGGTCGCCCTCGGCGTCGACTACAACATCTTCCTCATGTCGCGGGTGCGTGAGGAGACGGTGCTGCACGGCACGCGCGAGGGCGTGCGCCGAGGGCTGGTCGCCACGGGAGGAGTCATCACCTCGGCCGGTGTCGTCCTCGCCGCCACCTTCGCCGCGTTGGGGGTCATCCCGCTGGCCTTCCTGGTCCAGATCGCCTTCATCGTCGCCTTCGGCGTCCTGCTCGACACGCTGGTGGTCCGGTCGCTCCTGGTTCCGGCCCTCGTCCGGGACATCGGTCCCGCGGTCTGGTGGCCGGGCTCGCTCCGGCACCGCC
>NZ_JBHJTL010000134.1:0-16594 GCF_042264065.1 Streptomyces sp. NPDC056222
TTGGTTTGTTTTTTTTTAATCCCCCCCCGCGGGGGGGGGGGGGGGGGCGGGGGGCCCGCCGCCCACCCTCGCCTCCGTCACGCGGTGCGGGCGATCCACCGCTGGAGCGCGATGTGGGTGAAGTCGTCGAGCGTGCACAGCGCCTCGATCGCGTCGAGGTCGCCGGGCAGCGGGGCGATGCCCGCCGTGGTGAGCGCGGCGTGCAGCTCGAGCCGGCGCCGGTCCGCCGGATCGAGCGCCACCGTGAGGCGCGTGCTCGCCGCGGGCGCCGGCAGCGGGTAGTCGCCGGTCTCCAGGAAGCCGTGGGCGATGTGCGTCCGCGTGTCCGTCTCCTCGGGAAGGTCGTCGAGGTACGCGGCGGGGAAGCGGTAGGGGTCGAGGTCCGCCGTTACGGTCGGGGCCGCGGTGAAAGACTGGAGTGCAGTCATGAGTTCCTCCTCGGTTGTCCTGCCACTGCAGACGAGGACTACGGCCGGGCGGCGATCAGTTGCGATTCCCGCACGGGACCACCCGTTTGCCGTCTATCCCATCTCGTCACACAAGCGAGAGTCCGCGGCCCCCGGCGGAGGAGTGCGCCGGGGGCCGCGGCAGGGGTGTCGGGAAACGCGTCAGGACGCCTGGGCCCGGTCGTACAGGGCCTTCGCGTCGTTGCCGAAGTACGGGCCGAACATGCGGTTGGGCAGGAACGTGTAGCCGAAGCTGTTCACCGAGACCTGGAGGCCCGTTCCCGTGGCCTCGCTGAAGCCGGAGAACCACGGGCCGCCGCTGGAGCCGCCCGTCATGTTGCAACCGAGGCTGTGGTCCTGCGAGAAGAGGAAGTCCTTCGAGGAGTTCCCCGCGCAGTGGATCAGCTTCGAGCCGTCGTACGGGGAGGCGGCCGGGAAGCCGAAGGCGTACATCGGCTTGTTGTAGCCGCCGTTGAACTGGATGCCCTGGGCGCCGGTCACCGACGTCAGCTTCTGGCCGTTCAGCGGTGCCACGACCGCCGCGCCGACGTCGTAGTTGATGTCCTCGCTCGCCTCCCACTGCGGGGTCGTGAGCGTCTTCGTCGCCGCCCACTGGCCGTACGGGGCGTTGCCGTTGTCGTAGGCCGGGACGAACACCCAGTTCGTGTGCCACGAGCCCTGGTACTTCACGCAGTGGCCGGCCGTGATGACCGTGCTCTGGTTCTGACTGGTGACCGCATTGCCGGAACAGGAGGCCGTACGGCCCTGGAAGGTGAAGAACACCCGGCCCGAGGTCTTCACGACCGCGCCGCCGCCCGTCCAGGGGCCGCCCGGCTGAGGGAAGGCCGTCGGGGCGACGGAGGTCGGCCCGATCGTCGTCGGGGCGGACGAGCGGGCGACCTGCTTGAGCGACGTGAGGGCTCCGGGGGCGACCTCGAGGTCCAGCGGGGTGGCCGAGCGCATCCGCTCGGCGGTCCAGAAGGCGGGCTTCTCCGCCGCTTGCGCCGAGGTCGCGCTCAGAGCTCCGGTCAGCAGCGCTCCGACCGACAACAGGACAGCAGCGACTGTGCGATGGCGTCTCACGCATGTCTCCTTCTGCCGAGGCAGGTGGGGGATGAGAACGGTGCGGATCGACGTGCGTGAGGAAGCGTGCCAGATACTGAGATGAATTGTCAGGGGCGCGTCAGTAAATCGGCTCGGAGGCGTCAGCCCTCGTCGCTCGCGACCAGGGACTTCGCGAAGCAGCGGCTGTTCTCGTACTCCCGGTAGTGGCCGAACTTCGCGCACGGCTCGTAGCCGCTGCTGGTGTACAGCGCGATCGCCTCCGGCTGCGCCGTGCCGGTCTCCAGGACCATGCGGATGCGGCCCGCCGCGCGCGCGTCCGCCTCGAGGGCCGCCAGGATGCGCCGGGCCAGCCCGAGACCGCGCGCCTCGGGGACCACGTACATCCGCTTGAGCTCGGCATCGCCGTCCGAGTAGCCCTCGTCGTTCTCGTCCTGGGTGCGCCAGCCGCCGGTCGCGACGGGGCGGTCCTCGGAGTCGTACGCGAGAAGGTAGAGACCGAGCGGCGGTACGAACATCCCGGCGTCCAGCGGTGTGGCATCGCCCTCGTCGCCGTAGCGGGCGACGTACTCCAGCTGGACGGCGTCGTTGAGCTTGACGGCGTCAGGGTGGTCGTAGGGGGTTGGGCGAATATTCATGCGGGACATCGTACAGGTATGCGCCTTCACTGCCCAGGCCCCTGCTTCAGATCGGTGCGCTGCCCCTGTCGGCTCTTCCGTGTGGCGAAGTAGGGGCGGGCCGCACGGTAGTCCACCGCCTTTGATCGGCCGATCTGTGTCACCGGCGGAAAATTCGGGTCGTCCTGAGCCAGCTTCGATACTCGCTGGTGGGTGATCCCCTCGACGATTCCGTCGGCGACCAGGCGGCGTGCGAGCTCGCGGAACGACAACATCTCCGGCCCCCTTTCGGGCTCTGTCACAGGTGCCATCCTTCCTGACTTCGTTGCCGTATGGCAACGAAGTTGCTAACTTGACGAGGTCCCGACCGGAGCGAGCGGCTCTGTTTGGCTGGGGCCAGACCCACCCACGGAGCGATCAATGAGCAGGTCCGTGCCCGAGCGTATCCAGTCGCCCAGGGAGGCGGCGCCCCCGGGGAGCCCTGGATTGCGTACGTCAGAGTCTCCACCTGGAAGGAGGAGAGGATCAGCCCTGAGCTGCAGCGCGCGGCCATCGAGGCATGGGCGGAGCGAACCGGGCGTCGCATCGTCGACTGGATCGAGGACCTCGACGTCTCGGGTCGACACTTCAAACGGAAGATCATGAAGTGCATCGAGCGGGTGGAAGCGGGCGAAGCGCGCGGCATCGTTGTCTGGAAGTACTCCCGCTTCGGTCGCTCCCGCGATGGCGTCGCCGTCAACCTCAAGCGTCTGACCGACGCAGGCGGTGGGCTGGAATCCGCCACCGAGGAAGTCGACGCCCGGACCGCGACCGGTCGCCTCCAACGCGGCATCCTGTTCGAATTTGCCGCCTATGAATCCGACGTCCGCAGTGAGCAGTGGCGCGAGACCCACGACCACCGCCGCTACAAGCTCCACCTCCCCGCCAGTGGCCGACCCCGCTTCGGCTACGTCTGGCACCCCCGTCGCCTCCCCGACGGCAAGGGTGGCTGGAGGCTCCAGGAGGAGAAGTACGTAGCCGACGAAGAGTCCGGTCCCGTCATGGCGGACCGGTACCGGCAGTTCATCGGAGGTGCGCCGTTCTACGCCCTTCTCGGCGACCTCAACGCCAACGGCTGGCGCACGACCCGTGGCGGCTTGTGGACCGCGCAGACTCTCATCCGCTACATGGACTCCGGGTTCTGTGCCGGGCTGCTGCGCGTGCACGATCCGAAGTGCCGATGCCCGCAGAACGTCGGGGCAACTGTCAGAACACCCTGTTCATCCCCGGCGCCCAGGAAGAGCTTGTCGATCTCGATCTGTGGCAGCAGTACCGGGACCGCCGCCGGCAGGCGAAGAAGACCACGCCCCGGTCCCCGAGCGCCCTGTACCCGCTCACCGGACTCGTGCGCTGCGCCGGGTGCCATGGCACGACGCCTGTACAGAGCTCGATCCGCATGATCGACGGCCGGCCCACGTCGATCAAGGGACACAGCTACATGTGCGGACGCCGCAGCGTCACGGGCAAGCACGGCTGCGAAGGCGTCTATGCCACCCGCGCCGAAGTGGAACAGCGCGTACACGCATGGCTCGCCGAACAATCGCAGGCCATCGGCGCCGCGCCGAGCGGTCCCCCTGTACGGGACCCCGCGGTCGACCAGCGAGCGGATGCGATGCGGGAGCGCGCACGGCTGGACGCGGAGGCGACGCGGCAGAAGAAGGCGTTGGCGAACCTGCGCGCGGACCGAGCCATGAACCCGGACGACTACGGCCCGGGGGAGTACGAGGACGCCGTCGCCCGGATCCGGCACCAGCAGGCGGCGACGGCGGCCGCCCTGGAGCGGCTCTCGGCCGTGGAGCCGGCGCCGCGGCAGTCCGACTACGGGCCGGTGATCGTGGGGCTGGTGGAGGGGTGGGCGCTCCTGAACGAGGCCGAGCGCAACGGGATGCTGAAGCAGTTGGTTCGGCGCGTCGCTCTGGTCCGGACGGAGAAGGGGTTCGGTATCGAGGTGCACCCGATGTGGGAGCCTGACCCTTGGGCGTGACGCCGGGTGCCCGCCGAATGAGGAGCATGTTTTGTACACAGTGACGTCCGTCAATGTCAATGGTCTCCGTGCCGCCGCCAAGAAGGGCTTCGTGGAGTGGCTCGCCGGCACCTCCGCCGACGCCGTCTGTCTGCAGGAGGTGCGCGCCGAGGAATCCCAGCTCCCGGACGAGGTCCGCGCGCCCGAGGGCTGGTTCACCGCGCACGCGCCCGCCGCCGCCAAGGGGCGCGCGGGGGTCTCCCTCTACACCCGGCGTGAGCCCGACTCGGTGCGTGTCGGGTTCGGGTCGAGCGAGTTCGACGGCAGTGGCCGGTACATCGAGGCCGACCTGCCCGGTGTCACGGTCGCCAGCCTCTACCTGCCCTCGGGCGAGGTCGGCACCGAGCGGCAGGACGAGAAGATCCGTTTCATGGACGAGTTCCTGCCGTATCTGAAGGAGCTCAAGCAGCGCGCCGCCGCCGACGGCCGTGAGGTCGTCGTCTGTGGTGACTGGAACATCGCGCACCGCGAGGCCGACCTCAAGAACTGGAAGACCAACCAGAAGAACTCGGGCTTCCTGCCCGAAGAGCGCGCCTGGCTGAGCCGCGTCTTCGACGAGGCGGAGTACGTCGACGTCGTCCGTGCCCTCCACCCGGACCAGGACGGGCCGTACTCGTGGTGGTCGTACCGCGGGCGCGCCTTCGACAATGACAGCGGCTGGCGCATCGACTATCAGGTGGCGACGCCGGGCCTGGCCGCCAAGGCCGTCAAGGCGTACGTCGAGCGGGCCGCCACGCACGGGGAGCGGTGGAGCGACCACGCGCCCGTGACGGCGGTCTACGAGCTGTAGGGGAGCCGAAGGGGGCGCCCGGCGCGTCCCCTTCGTTCACGACGGTTCCCGCAGGCGGCGGTCCATGGCCATCGAGAGCTCCGCCTCCACCACGCTCTTCGCCAGCGGACGCAGTCGCTGGAGGTCCTTCTCGTCCGCGTGCTCGCGCAGCAGGTCCGTGAAGAGCGCCGCCAGTGCCTCCGCGTGTTCGCGCACCGCCCGGCCCGCCTCCAGGACCGCGGAGAGCGGGACGCCCTCCTTCACCAGGGCCGCGGAGACGTCGAGCAGGCGGCGGCTGATGTGGACGATCGCGTCGCCGTCGGTGGCGAGGTATCCGAGGTCGAGGGCGGCCAGCAGGTTCTCCGGGGTGACCTCGCCGGCGAAGTAGTCGGCCAGTTCCTGCGGGGTGAGCCGGATCGGCTCCTCCTCGGTGGGTTCGCCGAGGCCGAGGACCTCGCTGACGTCCTTGCCGCTCTCGAAGGCGGTGTTGAGGTCGGCGATGCCGTTGAGGGTGTGGCCGCGTTCGAGCAGGGCCGCGATCGTCCGGAGCTTGGCCAGGTGGTGGTCGTCGTACCAGGCGATACGGCCCTCGCGCCGGGGCGGTGCGATCAGTCCGCGCTCGCGGTAGAAGCGCAGGGTGCGCACGGTGATGCCGGCCGCCGCCGCGAGCTCGTCCATCCGGTACTCGCGTATGCCGGCGGCCGGACCCGCCTGGTCCGTCACCTGATCCGATCGTTCTGCCACGCCCGCCAGCCTATGTTGTACCGCCGGTAACTTTCCCGCGCGCAACCCCTACCGCTCGGTATGGCGCTGCTCTACAGTCCCGACTGTGCCAGTGATTGCTGGCGGAATCTTGGCCGGGCGCGCGGGAGGCGGCATGGCGAAGCACGAGCACGTACGAGTGGCGGTGATCGGATCGGGGTTCGGTGGACTCGGGGCCGCCGTCCGGCTGCGCCGCGAGGGGATCACCGACTTCGTCGTCCTGGAGCGGGCCGACTCCGTGGGCGGCACCTGGCGCGACAACAGCTATCCGGGCTGCGCCTGCGACGTGCCGTCCCATCTCTACTCCTTCTCCTTCGCTCCCAACCCCGACTGGCCCCGGACCTTCTCCGGGCAGCGCCACATCCGCGCGTATCTGGAGCACGTCACGGACACCTTCCGGCTCCGCACGCATCTGCGGCTGAACCACGAGGTCTCGCTGATGCGCTGGGACGCCGAGGAGCTGCGCTGGCACATCGAGACCAACCAGGGCTCCCTCACCGCCGATGTGATCGTCTCCGCGACCGGGCCGCTCTCCGACCCGAAGATCCCCGACATCCCCGGCCTGTCCGACTTCCCCGGCAAGGTCTTCCACTCCGCGCGGTGGGACCACGACTACGACCTCACCGGCAAGCGCGTCGCGATGGTCGGCACCGGCGCCTCCGCCATCCAGATCGTGCCCGCGATCCAGCCGCAGGTCGGGAAGCTGACGCTCTTCCAGCGGACCCCGCCGTGGGTCATGCCCCGCATGGACCGCGCCATCACCGGTGCCGAGCGCTGGCTCCACCGCACGCTCCCCTTCACCGGGACCGCGCGCCGCGGGCTGCTCTGGGGCATCCGTGAGCTCCAGGTCAGCGCGTTCACCAAGCGCCCGGGCGAGCTGGGGCTCGTCGAGTCGCTCGCCAAGGCCAACATGGCCAAGGCGATCAAGGACCCGGCGCTGCGGGCCAAGCTGACCCCCTCGTACCGCATCGGCTGCAAGCGCATCCTGCTGTCCAACGCGTACTACCCGGCGCTCGCCCAGCCCAATGTGGACGTCGTCGCCTCCGGGCTGCGCGAGGTCCGGGGCTCGACCGTCGTCGCGGCCGACGGCAGCGAGACCGAGGTCGACGCGATCGTCTTCGGTACGGGATTCCACGTCACCGACATGCCGATCGCCGATCGGGTCGTCGGCGCGGACGGCCGCTCGCTCGCCGAGACGTGGAAGGACGGGGTGCAGTCGCTGCGCGGCGCGACCGTCGACGGCTTCCCCAACTGGATGACGATCATCGGGCCCAACACGGGCCTCGGGAACTCCTCCATGATCCTGATGATCGAGTCCCAGCTGAACTACATGGCCGACTATCTGCGCCAGTTGAACGTGCTCGGAGGGCGCGCCGCCCTCGCCGCCCGGCCGTCCGCGGTCGGCGCCTGGAACCGCAAGGTGCAGGACCGGATGGAGCGGACCGTGTGGAAGTCGGGCGGCTGTGACAGTTGGTACCTGGACGCCGACGGCCGCAACACCACGCTGTGGCCGGGCACGACGAGCGAGTTCCGGCGCGAGACGCGACAGATCGACCTCGCGGAGTACGAGGTGCTGCGGCCGGCCGTCGCCGAGGCCGCGCCCGCGAAGCGCCCTGCCCGCAAGAAGGAGACCGTGAAGTGAGCCGTCCGACCCGATCCGGTACGTCCCGTACCGCCCCGCTCCCGCACCCGCACGAGGTGATCGCCGTCTCCGCGGACGGCGCCCGCATCCATGTCGAGGTGTACGGCCCCGAGGGTGCCCCTGCCGTGGTCCTCGCCCACGGCTGGACCTGCTCCATCGCCTTCTGGTCCGAGCAGATCCGCGACCTCGCCGGTGACCACCGGGTCATCGCCTACGACCAGCGCGGTCATGGCCGCAGCCCCGCCCCGGCCGGCGACTCCGGCCACTCCACGCGGGCGCTCGCCGACGACCTCGAGGCGGTCCTCGCCGCCACGCTCGCCCCCGGCGAGAAGGCCGTCCTGGCCGGACACTCCATGGGCGGCATGACGATCATGGCGGCCGCCGCGCGTCCCGCGTTCAGGGAGCACGCCGCCGCCGTGCTGCTCTGCTCCACGGGCCCGTCCCGGCTCGCGGCCGAGTCCCTCGTCGTACCCATGCGGCCGGGCGGGCTGCGGACCCGGCTGACCAGGGCGATCCTGGGAGCGAGGGCACCGCTCGGACCGGTCACGCCCGTGTCGAAGAAGATCCTCCGGTACGCCACGATGGGCCCGGGTTCGGCGCCGGAGCGGGTCGACGCCTGCGCCCGGATCGTGCACGCCTGCCCACGCCTCTCCCGGGTGGCCTGGTCGCATGTGCTCGCGGAGCTCGATCTCGACGCCGGCGTACGGGAGTTGGAGCTGCCGGTGGCCGTGCTCGTCGGCACGGCGGACCGGCTCACGCCGCCCGTGCACTCCCGCTCCATGGTCGCCGCGCTGCCGCAGTGCGTGGGGCTCGACGAGCTGGCGGGGATGGGCCACATGACGCCGGTCGAGGCCCCGGAGGCCGTCACCGCGCGCATCAGGGACCTGGTGACCACGTACCTGGCGACCACGCCTGTCGAGCAGAAGCAGCTGCCGAAGCAGGGACCGAAGCAGGGGCAGAAGCAGAAGGAGGACGCATGAGCAGGGTCAGCCTGGAAGGACAGGTCGCGGTCGTCACCGGAGCGGCCCGCGGTGTCGGTGAACTCCTCGCCCGCAAGCTCTCCGCGCGGGGCGCGCGGATCGCGCTGGTCGGTCTGGAGCCGGAGGAGCTGAAGCAGGTCGCGGGCCGGCTGCACACGGAGGCCGACTGGTGGCACGCGGACGTCACCGACCACGAGGCGATGGCCCGGGTGGCGGCCGAGGTCAAGGAGCGCTTCGGCAAGGTCGACATCGTGGTCGCCAACGCGGGTGTCGCGTCGGGCGGTCCGTTCGTGGACTCCGACCCGGTCGCCTGGCGGCGGGTCATCGAGGTCAACCTGATCGGCGGGGCGGTGACCGGCCGGGCGTTCCTGCCCGTGCTGATGGAGTCCCGCGGCTACTTCCTGCAGATCGCCTCGCTCGCGGCCATCACGCCGGCGCCGATGATGACGGCGTACTGCGCGTCGAAGTCGGGCGTCGAGGCGTTCGCGCACAGCCTGCGTGCCGAGGTCGGCTACAAGGGGGTGAAGGTCGGCGTCGGCTATCTGTCGTGGACCGACACGGACATGGTCCGGGGCGCCGACCAGGACGACGTGATGAAGGAGCTGCGGCAGCGGCTGCCCTGGCCTTCCAACCGTACGTATCCGCTGGGCCCGGCCGTGGACCGGATCGTGGCGGGCATCGAGCGGCGCTCGGCGCATGTGTACGCCCAATGGTGGCTGCGCGGGATGCAGTCGGTCCGCGGTTATCTGCCGGGGGTCATCGCCACGGTCGGGCAGCGTGAGATGAAGCGCTTCGAACCGCGTCTCGCCAGTGTCTCCAAGGGCCTCGTGGGGGCCGGCGGGGCGGCTGACGAACAGGCGCGCACGGGCGGCACCTCGCCGCGGTGACAGGGAGTATCTGATCGAAATGCGCGGAATGTTCCGCCATGCCACGCTGGTCGAGGCCCAACGGGGCGAGTCGCCCCGTTCCCCTCACACCCGTCTAGGAGTGAACCTTCATGGGCAAGCAAGACCAGTTCAAGGACAAGGCGAGGCAGGCCGCGGAGCAGGCGAAGCAGAAGATGGGCAACGCGCGCGAAGAGGCGTCCGAGCGGGCCTCCCAGGCCAAGGGCCGCCCCTCCGATGAGGAGCAGCGGCGGGCCCAGCAGCAGGACCAGGACCGCCTGGACATGGACTACGACGCCTGACGCCGGTCCGCCGAATGTCCTCCGAGAAGGTGCACCCGGGACGCCGGGTGCACCTTCCGGCGTTCCCCCTCCCGCCCCTGACGAATTCCGGTGCGACCCGTCCACCGGGCCACGTACCGTGCGGCCCATGACCGAACTGCAGCCGCTCCGCGCCGAACACGCCCCCGCGCTCCTCGCGTTCGAGCGGGAGAACCGGGCGTACTTCGCCGCCCATGTGCCCGACCGGGGGGACGCGTACTTCGAGGAGTTCACGGCGCGGCACCGGGCGCTGCTCGACGAGCAGGAGACCGGGGCGATCCGGTTCCATGTGCTGGTCGGGGAGGGCGGGGAGATTCTGGGGCGGTTCAATCTCGTCGACGTGACGGAGGGGTCGGCCGACCTCGGCTTCCGGGTCGCCGAGAAGGCCGCGGGGCGTGGCGTGGCCACGGCTGCGGTGCGGGAGCTGTGCCGGCTGGCCGTCACCGCGTACGGCCTGGACCGGCTCACGGCGGCGGCGGCCCTCGGCAACGCCGGTTCGAGGGCCGTGCTCGTACGGACGGGCTTCGTGCCCGTCGGGGACGTCGTCCTCGACGGGGAGCCGGGGACCTCCTACGCGCTGGACCTCGGCGGGAGCTTCGGGCGGGAGTTGTCGGGGACGTCCGCGTAGCCGGGCGGGTTCGCCGCCGGGGTCTCGGCGAGCAGCGAGAGGGCCACCTCGACCGCGTCGTCGAGCTGCGCGTGGCGGCCCTCGGCCCAGTCCAGCGGGGTGCGCAGGATCGCCAGGTCCGGTTCCACGCCGTGGTTCTCGACGGACCAGCCGTACTCGGGGAACCACGCCGCGTTCATCGGGACGGTGATCTGCGTGCCGTCGCCGAGCCGGTGCCTGCCCGTCATGCCCACCACGCCGCCCCAGGTGCGCTGTCCGACGACCGGGCCGAGTCCGAGGAGCTTGAAGGCGGCCGTGATCATGTCGCCGTCCGAGGAGGTGGCCTCGTCGGCGAGGGCGACGACCGGCCCGCGCGGGGCGTTCGAGGCGTACGAGACGGGCTGCGCGTTTCTCGTCAGGTCCCAGCCGAGGATCTTGCGGGTGAGCTTCTCCACGACCAGCTCGCTGATGTGGCCGCCCGCGTTGCCGCGCACGTCCACGATGAGGGCGGGCCGTGAGACCTCCATCCGCAGGTCGCGGTTGAACTGGGCCCAGCCCGAGCCGCCCATGTCCGGGATGTGCAGGTAGCCGCACTTGCCACCGCTGACCTCCCGTACCACCGCGCGCCGTTTGGCCACCCAGTCCTGGTAGCGCAGCGGCCGCTCGTCGATCAGCGGCACGATCGCCACTCGGCGCGAGCGGCCCTCGCCCTCCGCCGGCTGGAAGGTCAGCTCGACCGTCGTACCACCCGAGGAGGACAGCAGCGGGTACGGGCCGGTGACCGGGTCCACCGGGCGGCCGTCCACGTGCGTGAGGATCGCGCCCTCGCGGATGCCGGTCCCCGCGAGCGGCGAACGGGCCTTGGAGTCGGAGGAGTCGCCGGGCAGGATTCGCTTGACCATCCAACCGCCGTCCCGGTGCACGAGGTTGGCGCCCAGCAGACCCATCGGCCGCTGGTAGTGCGGCGGGCCCTCGTTGCGGCGGGCGGGCGAGACGTAGGCGTGCGAGGTGCCCAGTTCGCCCATGACCTCCCGCAGCAGGTCGGCGAACTCGTCGGGGGACGCGATCCGTTCGACCAGGGGGCGGTACTGGTCGAGGACGGCCGTCCAGTCCACTCCGCACATGTTCGGGTCCCAGAAGTAGGCGCGGACGATCCGGCCGGCCTCGTCGTAGGCACCGCGCCACTCCGCCTCGGGGTCGACCTCGTGCAGGATCCGCCGCAGGTCCATGTAGACCGTCGAGTCGCCGTCCCCGGGCTCGGTCGCCGGCACCGCCCGCAGATCGCCCTCGTCGACCACGACGAGCCGGGAGCCGTCACCGCTGACCGCGAACCAGTCGAGGTGGCCGACGAGTTCGGTCTTGCGGGCCTTGATGATGTTGAAGTGTTCCAGGGTGGGGCGGCCCGTGGTGTCGGAGGGGTTGGCGAAGGTCTCGCCGAGCGCGCCCGAGATCGGCCAGCGCAACCAGACGAGCCCGCCGCCGCTGACCGGGTACAGCGCCGAGTACTTGGAGGCGGAGACCGGGAAGGGGGTGACCCGGTCCGGGAGCCCCTCCACCTCCACGATCGTGGTGCCCTCGCCGCCCTCGGTCTCGGTCTCGGTGGGGTCCAGACCGCCCGCCGCCGGGCGTCCGTCCGGCAGCAGCGCGAACGGCGACGGCGTCGCCGAGGACAGCGGTACGAGATAGGGGCGGCAGCCCAGCGGGAACGACAGGTCGCCGGTGTGCACGTCGTACACCGGGTCGAAGCCCCGCCAGGAGAGGAAGGCGAGATAGCGGCCGTCGCTGGTGAAGACGGGATTCTCGTCCTCGAAGCGGCCGTTGGTGACATCGACGATGGTCCGGGCACCCGGACCGGAGATCCGGGCCATCTTGATCTGGCGCAGCGAGCGCCCGATGCCGGGGTGCGCCCAGGTCAGCCAGGCTCCGTCGGGGGAGAAGGCGAGATCGCGGACGGGCCCGTTGATGGAGCGGATCAGCTCCGTGGCTTCCCCGTTGGAGTCCTCGGTCGCGTCGATGAGCAGCAGCCTGCCGTCGTTGGACGCGATCGCGAGCCGTTCGCCCTCCGGGTCGGAGACCATCTCCTCCACCCGGCCGAGTTCGCCCGAGGCGAGCCGTCGCGGCTCGCGATCGCCGCTGGCGCGCGGCAGATAGGCGACCTCGATCGCGTCCTCGCCCTCCGCGTCCGTGACGTACGCGATCTGGCCGCCGCTGCCCAGCATCTCGGGCAGCCGGACCCGTACGCCCGGGGTGTCCGTGATCGTGCGGGCGGGCCCGTCGCGGTGGGTGAGCCAGTACAGGCTGCCGCGCACGGAGACGGCACTGGCCCGCCCGGTCTCGTCGACGGAGATCGCGTCCACGTGGTTGGCGGCCGGGACCTGGTAGGCGCGTCGGCCGGCGCGCGGGCCGCCGAGCCGCACGTCGAGCTTGCGCGGCCCGGCGTCGGGGGCGGTCAGGTCGTCGACGATCCACAGGTCGCCGGCGCACTGGTAGACCACGCGCCGTCCGTCGCTCGACGCGTGCCGGGCGTAGAAGGCGTCGTGGTCGGTGTGGCGGCGCAGATCGGTGCTGTCGGGCAGGCAGGAGTAGAGGTTGCCGATGCCCTCGTGGTCGGAGAGGAAGGCGATCCGTCCGGAGACGAACATCGGGGAGTCGAGCTGCCCTTCGAGGTCCGGCATCAGCTGCTTCCCGTGCAGCCAGAGCCGCCCGGTGGCGCCGCCCCGGTACCGCTTCCAGGCCGCCGCCTCGTGCGGCGGTTTGCCGGTGAGGAGGAGTGTGCGGCGTTCTCCGTCGAGGTCGGCCACGGCGATGTCGGAGACCGGGCCCCAGGGCATCCGGCCGCCGGGGGAGCCGTCGGTGGCGACGGTGTAGGCCCAGGAGAAGTACGAGAAGGGCTGGCCGTGCGAGGAGACGGCGAGGATGTCGCCGTCCGGGGACCACGAGCAGACCCGGGTGTCCGTCGAGCCCCAGTAGGTCAGCCGCCGGGCGGGCCCGCCCTCGACCGGCGCGAGATGGATCTCGGGGTCGAGGCTGCGCCAGCTCGTGTAGGCGAGGTGGCGCCCGTCGGGCGAGAAGCGCGGGTGGCCGACCCGGGTCCGGTCGACGGTGACCCGCCAGGCCCGGCCGGGCCGGTGTCCCTCGGCGACGAGGGGCGCGACCCAGAGGTCGTCCTCGGCGGCGAAGCACAGCAGGTCGTCGTGGAGGTGCGGGAAGCGGAGATACGCGACGTCGTCACTCACCCCCCAATGCTTTCCACCCTGATGGGGTGCGGCAACTCGTACGGGCTTTCGCGCAGCGGCGTCCGCCTGTGGCCCACGACACGTACGAAACGGTTTCGTTTCGCTGGGTGGTGGGGTACTTTCGAGGTGTACGAAACCGTTTCGTTCGGATGGAGACCGGTCATGGCTCGCAGCAGGCTCACACCAGAGCGTGAGTCCGAGCTGTACGGAGCCGTGCTCGACCTCCTGCGCGAGGTCGGCTACGACGCCCTCACCATGGACGCCGTCGCCGCCCGCACCCACTCCAGCAAGGCCACCCTCTACCGCCAGTGGGGGAGCAAGCCCGAGCTGGTCGCCACGGCACTGCGCGACAACAAGCCCATCAAGCTGGCCGAGATCGACACGGGCACCTTGCGCGGCGACTTCCAGGCGATCATGGAGCTGACCGACGACTGCCAGATGGAGAAGGACACCGCGCTGATGCGCGGTCTCGCTCAGGCGGTCCACGCCAACCCCGACCTGCACCAGGCGCTGCGCGAGCTGCTCATCGAACCCGAGATGAGCAACCTGCGCGTCACCCTGGAACGAGCGGTGGAACGGGGCGAGATCAGCGCCGACAACCCGGCACTGAAGTTTGTCCCGCACATGATCATCGGGGCGTTCGTCGCCCGTCCGCTGATCGAGGACCAGCCGATCGACCGCGCCTTCATCACCGACTACGTCAACGCCGTCGTGCTCCCCTCACTCGGCGCCTGACCCGAACCGGCTCCCCGGCCGGTACCACCGATACACCCGCACCCCCTGACGCTGCGCACCGCTCACGCCGTCGGGCCGGCTCCCCATGCCCTGTCCCACCACGAAATGGGAGTACGCCCCCGTGGCCACGTTCCTCTACAAGTTGGGTCGCTCCGCCTTCCGGCGCCGACGGCTCGTCGCCCTCCTCTGGGTGGCGCTCCTCGCGCTCGCCGGGGTCGGCGCCGCCACCGCGCCCGCCGCGACCTCCAGCTCCTTCTCGATACCCGGCACCGAGGCCCAGAAGGCCTTCGACCTCCTCGAGCAGCGCTTCCCCGGCGGCAACGCCGACGGGGCCACCGCCCGCGTCGTCTTCAAGGCCCCCGAGGGCCAGAAGATGACCGACCCGGCCAACAAGGCCAAGGTTCAGGACGTCGTCGGCGAGCTGAAGGCCGGCTCCGACGAGGTCGCCCAGGTCACCGACCCGTACACCGCCCAGGCGGTCTCGAGGGACGGCTCGACCGCCTACGTCTCCGTCAGCTACAAGGTCTCCGGCATGGAGCTGACCGACGCGACGCGCGAGGCGCTGCAGAAGACCGGGCACGACGCGCAGGGGAAGGGGCTGACCGTCGAGATCGGCGGTGACGCCCTGCAGACCATGCCCGAGACCGGCGCGGGCGAGATCGTCGGTGTGGTCATCGCCGGCATCGTGCTCGTCATCACCTTCGGTTCGCTGGTCGCCGCCGGACTCCCGCTGCTGACCGCGATCATCGGCGTCGGCATCGGCGTCTCCTCGATCACGGCGCTCGCGAACGTCCTGGACCTCGGCTCCACGACCTCCACCCTCGCGATGATGATCGGCCTCGCGGTCGGCATCGACTACGCCCTCTTCATCGTCTCCCGCTACCGCGCGGAGCTCGCCGACGGCAGGGAGCGCGAGGACGCCGCGGGCCGCGCGGTCGGCACGGCCGGTTCGGCCGTCGTCTTCGCCGGTCTGACCGTGGTCATCGCCCTGGTCGGCCTGGCCGTCGTCAACATCCCGATGCTGACGAAGATGGGCTTCGCCGCCGCCGGCACGGTCGTGATCGCCGTCCTGATCGCGCTCACCCTGATCCCGGCCATGCTCGGCTTCGCCGGCGCCAAGGTCGTGGGCCGCAAGGAGCGCAAGGGGCTCAAGAAGCCCGACGACAAGCCCAACATGGGCACCCGCTGGGCCCGGTTCGTCATCCGCCGCCCCGTCATGGTCCTCCTCGTGGGCGTCCTCGGCCTCGGCGCGATCGCGCTGCCGGCCGCCTCCCTGGAGATGGGCCTGCCGGACGACGGCGTCAAGCCCACCTCCGCCACCGAGCGCCGCGCCTACGACCTGCTGTCGGACGGGTTCGGCCCCGGGTTCAACGGGCCGCTGATGGTCGTCGTCGACGGTGACAAGGCCGTGGCCGACTCCACCGTGAAGAAGATCGAGGGCCTGGACGGGGTCGTGGCGGTCACCCCGCCGACTCCCAACAAGGCCGGTGACACCGCGATGATCACGGTGATCCCGAAGGACCGTCCCTCCTCGGTGGAGACCGAGAACCTGGTGCACGACATCCGGGACACGACCGGCGACAACGTCCTGGTCACCGGCGCCACCGCGATGAACATCGACTTCTCGCAGAAGATGAACGACGCGCTCGTGCCCTATCTGGCACTCGTCGTCGGACTCGCCTTCCTGCTCCTCATGGTGGTCTTCCGCTCGATCCTGGTCCCGCTGAAGGCGGCCCTCGGCTTCCTGCTCTCGGTGGTCGCCGCCCTCGGCGCGGTCGTCGCTGTCTTCCAGTGGGGCTGGCTCGGGTCTCTGTTCGGGGTCGAGCAGACCGGCCCGATCATGTCGATGATGCCGATCTTCATGGTGGGTGTCGTCTTCGGTCTCGCGATGGACTACGAGGTCTTCCTCGTCACCCGGATGCGCGAGGCGTACGTCCACGGGGAGCGCCCCGGCGAGGCGATCGTGACCGGCTTCCGGCACAGCGCCCGGGTGGTCACCGCCGCGGCGGTGATCATGATCGCGGTCTTCTCCGGCTTCATCGGCATGACCGACCAGATGATCAAGATGATCGGCTTCGGTCTCGCCGTCGCCGTCCTCTTCGACGCCTTCGTGGTCCGGATGGCGATCGTCCCGGCGGTGCTGGCCCTGCTCGGCCACAAGGCGTGGTGGCTGCCCAAGTGGCTGGACAAGGCGCTGCCGAACGTGGACGTGGAGGGCGAGGGTCTGGTCACCGAGGACGCCGGGCCTCAGGAGCCCGAGCGTGAGCTCGTGAAGGTCTGAGCCTCATGAACCCCGGGGCGGCTCCTTGAGCGGAGAGAGCACGTCCTGGATCGCGCCGGAACCCGTGGGGACGGGGAACCGACGCGGCACCGCGCCGTCATCGTGTCGAGACCGACACGGTGACGGGGGGGGGGCCGTGCCCCCGGCCCACCCCCCGGGCCCCGGGGGGGGGACGCCGGTGTCATATAAAC